>CAMNVW010000010.1 GCA_946563605.1 uncultured Clostridia bacterium
CTTTGCCTACTTTCTTTTCGTAAGAAAGTAGGCGCGGTGTGGAGCGCGTAGCTCCGCAATAAGCTTGTAGAAGCTAGGGAGAATGGAACGCAGTTCCATTCTCAAGGTCGCACAACATAGAGCCATTTTCTGCACAAAAGCAAAAGTGCGACTTGGTCTGGGGGGCGCAACCCCCACAAAAAAAGAGCTTCCTAGCTTCTTGAAGCTAAGACAGAGGAAGTGGGGCTGTTCGCCCGCAAAAACTTTTTCCAGTACAAAGCATAAAATCTTTTTCTTGGTACAAAATATCATCATAAAACAAATTACCCCACCATGAAACACGCAAAGCAATATCTAAACGGATTCAGCTGGTTCTAATCCAATATTTTACCGAATGAAAGGAATGGTCACCATGAGTAACGGATTCCAGAAATTTATCTCCGGCAAGGGATTTTATCTTGCCCTGGCAGTTTGTCTTGCCGGCGCAGGCGCTGCTGCCTGGGTTGCTGTTGACAAAACCATCGACAACATTGAACAGAGCCCTTTAACGCAAACTCCGCAGACACAGCAGGAAGAAAATTATTCCCAGCCTGCGGAGCAAAAACTCGAAAATATCCAGAAAGATTCAGATGTTCCATCCGGGGAGGCCCCGGCCGCGGACGATTCTTCCTCCAAAACGGCAGAAAATTCCGCCAAAACGCCGGATTCTCTCAGCGCCGACAAAGACGATTCTTCCGACGACAGCGATTCCTCAACGGATGCTTTGCCGCCTTCTGCACAGCCCGAATCCTCTTCGGCACCCAACGAATCCTCCGAAGCCTCCGCACCATCGCAGCAGCCAGAACGCTCTGTTCTTGCTACCTTCAGTTTGCCGGTCAGCGGAGCGGCAATCACTCCTTTTAGCGGCGATATGCTGGTCAAAAATGAAACCCTCAACGATTGGCGCACCCACAACGGCATTGACATCAGCGCCGCTGCCGGCTCTATCGTCACCGCCTCTTGCGACGGCATTGTCACCGATGTCCGAAGCGACCCGCTTTGGGGCAACGTGGTGGAGGTAAGCTGCGGCGAATATGTAATGACCTACGCAGGTCTTGCTGACGAGATCCCCGTTGCCGAAGAAATGCCAGTATCCGCCGGCGAAGTGATCGGTTCGGTCGGCGAAATCCCATGTGAACTCCTGTTGGAACCGCATCTTCATTTTGACGTGAAACAAAACGGAAAATATGTCGATCCGGCTTCCCTTGCAAAATAGACACCCCCTCCTCTCAAACACAAACGCCCCTCCTTGCAGGAAATTCCTTGCAGGAAAGGGCGTTTGTGCTATGTGCTGAAAACAGCCTGCATCTTTATGTTCTAGTTTGCGGAAATTTTTGCGTTATACGCAATCGGGTTTGTGTGGGAGCTGATGGTGGTGGACGGGGTGCCTTCCGGTACGAGTTTTGCCATCACAACAAAGCGCTGGTTGCTGGTGTTGCCGTAAAATCTGGTGCAGGTGGACAAGGTCAGAATCTGATCCTCGGTTGTGACCGGAACATTGTAATTGACGCGGCTCTTTGCCTTGGCTTCCGCAATCACCTGCTGGAACTGTTCCTGATCCATCTCTGCGAAGTTATAGCCGAATTTCAGGTCAGTGTAGAAGCTTGCGAACACCTGGTAAACATAGTCCCGTTCAGTGGTGGAGAAATAGATAAACGGATTCTCCTGCGCAAAATCGGTGTGATGGTAGTACATAACCAGCGCGAACATGGTGTCATTGCTGTTCATATTTTTCATCGTTCTTGGGGTGAAGATATTGTTCCAGTTGTGACCATACAAGATCGTGTTGTCGGCAAGCTGTGGGAAACTGCATTCGAAGTCTGCCCAGATAACACCGTCTCTGCTGTAATTTTTGTCGTAGCCTTTGGCTTCGTAATAAGCGTAATTTTCCTCGCCGGCTTTATAGACGACCGGATAATCGACGTTTGTATTCGGAATCTGGATCCATCCTACTGTATCGTCGTTGCTGCTTGTTTGAAAGTCAGCCGCCTTCTGCGCCAGCGATTCTGTGGTGAGCTGTGCGGTAATATTTGCATTTTTTCCGTCTTTATCCGATTCCAGCTTGCCGGTCAGCTCATTGATGGCGATAAGGTCAACCAGCTGGGTTATGGTTGGTATTTTCTGTTCCTTCGCGCTGACGATCACATCTTTGAGCGCCTGCTGCTGTTCATCCGCTTGGGCGGTGTTCAGCGGATATTCCACCTTGGAAACTGCCGCCGGCGGTGTTTTTGAGCCTCTGTGTCCTATAAAGTACCAAGCGCCAGCCGCTGCAAGCGCCACGACCAAAATCACACACAAAATGGCTGGAAGCGGCGATTTTTTCGGAGGCATTTCATCCTCAGCAGAAAAACCTGCAAATGTGTCCGGTGTCGGCACACCGGTGACACTGGAAACGCCCGCTGGCACTGTTGTTTTCTTTTTCTTGTTGGATTGACCGATCCGATCCTTCATACTAAGCTTCATTCCTTCTTTATCTATTTTTGAGTATTGTCTTTTTTCTGCTAAATCCAGCAGGATTTTCTTTTTTTGTCAGAACTCCTGCATATTATATCATAAAAACATACGCCTGTGGAAGATTGCTTGAAAATTTTTCAGTTTCTTTACAGAATCCATTGCTCTAACATCATATCACACAAAAAAGAGACGCTTTGATGAAAAGCGTCTCTTTTGCTTTTGGAATATCGGTTAGTTGAATTTCAGCTTGCTTGGCTGATAGTGGCTGACCGCTTTTTCGTTGACAACAAACTCATCGCCCTGTGCAACCTCGAGCAGATACTGCTCAAATTCATCTTCCTTCAGGCTGTGGCAGATGGTGTTTCTGACATATTCAAAATCCGTTGGGTCCTCGTTGATATCGGTTGTTGCACCGACTGCAATCATTGTATCTGTGCGGACTTTAACCATTTCGCCAAGCTCTGCTTCCTTGAGTGCAGTTACAACTTCTTCGTCCAGCACGGTGGTTGCGGTATCCAGCAGACGGTAGTTGTTGGTGGTCATATCATACTCTGTGTCGCCAGTCTGATTGTTCTTTTTGTACTGGTTGAGGATATCGTTCCACTCTTTGCCCGATTCTCTGCCGATCTGACCCTGGAGATACAGTCTGTCAGCCTCGGATACAACGCTGCTCAGTTCCGTTTCGTTCATCTGTTTGAGCGCTTCTTTTTCCTCATCGGTAGCGTCCTCTTCCGGGGTTCTTTCCGCTGGGAGGTTAAAGTTCTGTACTGCCATCTTGATGTAATTATTGTTGTAGTAATCCCTGATTTCGCTTTCCGGAATTTCCTTTTCGCCGCCCTCACCGTAGATTGCGTCGAACACTTTGACTTTCATATAGTTCAGCTGATACAGCAGCTCAATGGAGTTCTGGGAGATACCGTTTTTCTCCATGTTTTCGCCTGCTTTTTCATAATAGCTTTCTGCCTGAGAGTGGCAAGCGGAAAGTTCTTCCAAGGTAAACTCAAGTCCAAGGTCATTGAATTTGCTGCAGATTGCCATATCGATTTTGGTTTGGTTGAGTGCATTTTCTTTGATCCAGTCCGCTGCCTTCTGACCCTCGATGGTGCCGCTGAGAACGCTCTTGCTGGAGTCCTCCACTTTCATGCTTGCGTCATAGTAGCTCTGGATAAGGTTGTTGAGGTAAACGCCCGCCGGCATTTCCAGTTCCCCTTTTTGCATGATCCATGCTGTATCCGAAGAACACGCTGTGCAGGAAAGCGCAATGATACCTGCCAGCAATGCTGCTGTACATTTTTTCAGAAAATTCATGAGAATATCCTCCTAATATTTTATACTTCCTAATTTTGTTTTGCTTTGGGGCAACACGTTGATATTATACACCCAAACTTTCAAAAAGTCTATGAATAATACCTTAAAACCACAAAAGAACCAAAGGTTATTTTGCTCAAAATCCGAACGCTTTGTTAAACGCATCTATTTTTTTGCAGAAGTGCTCTCCCCTGCCATAACCGACAGCGCAAGCCGCAGGATATCAAGCGGCTTTTCGCCTTTTCCAACCTTGACGGTCAGATAAGGTTTTGCGCCTGCATTGAGCATCACCCTGCCCTTGAGCGTCGCCGCCAGCAGGCTTGCTTTTTCCATGTCCACCGTTTCTGGATACAGCATCAGGCTGTCCGCGCGCTGAGAAATTTCCTTGATGCCAAGGCTTGCCGCTGTATTGCGCAGAAGCGATACGTCGATCAAACCTTTGACCGCTTCCGGCGGATCTCCAAAGCGGTCGATCAGCTCATCGGTAATATCCATCGCATCGCCCTCATTCTGAATCGAGGCAATCTTCTTGTAAATATCAATGCGCTGTGCAAGGCTTTCGATATAATCCTCTGGAATATGTGCGCGATACGGATATCCACCAGACATTCGGTGGTCTGTGTATCCGGCTTTTCACCTTTTGCAACCGCTACGGCATCGGAAAGCATCTTGAGATACATCTCATATCCCACCGCTTCCATGTGCCCGTGCTGCTGCGCGCCGAGGATATTGCCTGCGCCGCGGATCTCCAAATCGCGCATTGCAATGCGGAAGCCCGAGCCAAAGGTGGTAAACTCACGGATGGCTTCCAAACGTTTTGTCGCAACATCCGACAAGGCTTTTCCCTTTGTAACGGTCAGATACGCAAACGCACGGCGGCTGGAACGTCCGACACGTCCGCGAATCTGATACAGCTGCGAAAGTCCCAGACGGTCTGCATCCTCGATAATCAAGGTATTGCAGTTGGAAACATCGACGCCCGTCTCGATGATGGTGGTGCAGACCAGAATGTCTATCTCGTGGTCGATCAATCGTTTCCACACCTTGGAAAGCTGTTCCTCGCTCATCTTGCCGTGCGCTACGACAACCACCGCGTCCGGTATCATCTGCTGGATGGTCGCGGCACAGCGGTCGATGGTCTCTACGCGGTTGTGCAGATAGAACACCTGACCGCCGCGGCGCAGTTCCTTGTTCATCGCCTGGGTCAAAATACCCCAGTCATGCTCCATGACATAGGTCTGCACCGGCTGACGGTCCTGCGGCGCCTCTTCGATGGTGGACATATCACGGATGCCGGACATCGCCATGTTGAGCGTTCGCGGAATCGGTGTCGCCGACAGGGTCAGCACATCCACATTGTTGCGCATCTCCTTAAAGGTCTCCTTGTGCTTTACGCCGAAACGCTGTTCCTCGTCGATGATGCACAATCCCAAATCCTTAAATTTAACGTCCTTCTGCACCAGCCGGTGGGTTCCGACCAGAATGTCTATCTCTCCGCGGCGCAGTTCTTCCAGCACCTGCTCCTGTTCCCGCGGTGTGCGGAAACGCGAGAGGATATCCACCTTAATGGGGAAACCCTCCATCCGTTTGCGGAAGGTCTGGTAATGCTGCCACGCCAAAATGGTGGTCGGCACAAGCACCGCGCACTGCTTGGAGTCCATCACGCATTTGAATGCCGCACGAATCGCAACCTCCGTCTTGCCAAAGCCAACGTCTCCGCACAGCAGACGGTCCATCGGAACTTCCCGTTCCATATCCGCCTTGATTTCCTCGATACAGCGCAGCTGGTCGTCGGTCTCGTCGTATGGGAAACGGCGTTCAAAGTCATTCTGCCAGTCGGTGTCCTGACTAAACGCATAGCCCTTTGCCGCTGCACGCTGCGCGTACAGTTTGATCAGCTCATCCGCCATATCCTTGACCGCTTTTTTTACGCGCGCTCTGGTCTTTGACCACTCTGCGGAATTTAATTTGTTGAGCTTCACAATGCTGTCTTCTTTGCCGCCGATATACTTCGTGACAAGGTCCAGCTGTGTGACCGGCACAAACAGCATATCAGTTCCGGCATAGCGAATCTGGATATAATCCTTGACGACCCCATGAATCTCCCTTTTGACGATTCCTTCAAAGATACCGATTCCATGCGACACATGAACCACATAATCCCCCACGTTGAGGTCGGAAATATGTTTGATGTTCGCGCCCTTTTTCTGTTTTTTCGGCTTCGATTTGTTAACACCGGTCTTGGTGCTGCTGATGACCGCCAATTTCAGCTGCGGATATTCCACACCTGCGGACAGCGCTCCCTCCACCACATAGATTTTTCCCGGAACGATCTGCGAAACATCCTGCACATAGTCGGCGGAAAAATCGTGGCTCAAATCCGAAACCAGTGCCTGCGCGCCTCGATAGGTTCCTGCAAAGATGACGCAGCAGAAACCGGTTTTCATGTAGTCCTCCACATCATCCTTCAAAATGGCATACTCGCCGCTCCAGGTGGAAAGCTGCGAAGCGGTCAGCTGCACCAGTTCCTTGACCGGTACTTCACCGACCGAGCGTGTAAAGGTGTCCATCAGCACACCGGTATGTTTGCACAAGCTCTGGCACAAATCTGTGAAATCATCGTAATAGACGCTGCATCCGCGGAACAGCACGCCTTCTTCCAACAGCATCTTGATGTCCTCATGGTGCTGCGCCATCGTGTTGGCAAAATTCTCCTTGCAGGAGATAGGCTCACACAAAAAGGTCATCGCTTCCGGTTCAAAATAATCGAAAATGGTGGTCGGCGTATATAAAATCGGCAGGTATCGGTCGATGCTGACCGGAGGAAGTCCGCCTTCCAGACGTTCGATATCCTTTTGCAGATTTTCCTTGACCTTGATCCCTGTCTTGCCCTTCTGTGCCTGCGCGTGTTCTTGCAGCAGCTCGGTCAGCTGTTCATTGCTTTCAAACAGCACCTCCCTTGCCGGAGGGATCGTCACCTTGTCCACAGGCTCCTGACGGCGCTGGGTATCCACCTGAAAGGTGGACATGGTGTCGATGGCATCGTCCCAAAATTCGATTCGGATCGGCTCTGTTCTGTCCGGCGGAAAAATATCCAAAATGCCGCCGCGCTTTGCAAACTGACAGATGCCCTCGACCTGTTCCCTGCGCTGATAACCCATCGCAATCAGCTGTTCTACGATTTTTTCTGCATCGTAATATTCGTCCTGATCGATGGTGAGGATCGAATTTTCAAGCTTTTTGACCGGCATCGTCCGTTCACACGCCGATTCAATCGACGAAACGACCACTCTGGCCTGCTTGCGCAAAACCGAGCTGAGCACGCCCAACCGCTGATGCTCGAACTCTGCCGAAGCGCCGTCCATATCCAAGAGGACATAATCTCTTGCCGGAAAATGCAGCACCTTTTCTCCAAGCAGGGTCGAAAGGTCTGCCGCAAAGCGAATCGCGGTGCTTTCGTCCGGCACGATAATCAGTGCACGTTTGTCCAGCTGACTGCTGAGTGCGGCAATCAAACTGATTTTGTGTGCCGCCGCAGCACCTGTCACTGAAACCGGCGTGCGCCCATTTTCCACCGCATTTTTTAACTGGGTATATTCCGTCATCCCCTCCAACAGGGATAAAAACTGTTTCATCAACATTCACCCGCCCTTCTGACTGTTTTCTCTCAAAAAATCCTGCTAATTAAACAGATTCATTGCCTTATCGATTTTTCCTTTTACAATCTCTTTCACCGCGTCGAAGCTCTTGTCAAACACCTCGTCCAGGGTTTTTAAATCTTCCGCCGAAAAATGTCCCAGCACCCACGCCGCCAAATCGTAATCCGGGTGCGGCTTTTTGCCGACACCGATTTTAATGCGCGGATACTGGTCACTTCCCGTCAGATAGATAATGTTCTTGATGCCATTGTGTCCGCCGTCGCTGCCTTTGCGGCGGATGCGCATTTTTCCGACATCCAGCGAAACATCGTCGAATATCACAATAATATGATCCGGCGCAACCTTATAAAACTGAGCTGCTTCCCTGACCGCTTCGCCGGAATTGTTCATATAGGTAGAAGGCTTCATCAGCATGACCTTTTTGCCTTCGATTTCGCACATTCCATACAGCGACTTAAATTTGAGCTGATTGACGCGGCAGCCTGTTTTCTGGGCGATACGGTCGATAGCCATAAAACCGGCGTTGTGCCGTGTGGTATCATATTTCGGCTCTGGATTGCCTAAACCCACCACAATAAATTCCGGTGTACCGGTGACAGCCGGCTGCGCTGTATTGAGACTTTTGAGTTTTTCAAAAATATCGTACATCTTGTCACGTCCCTTCTTTGTCCGTTTTGCCTTTCCTTATCAAAGGGTCGGCAACAGGGCAGGACAACCACGGACCTCTATCCCAAAATAGAAGCCTGTGGTCAGCCTGCCCGCGTCTTATAAATTTTCGTTCCCATGCCGTTTTCCAAACAGCCTCTTTTGCGGTATTAAAGTTTTTTCTCCTGAAGATATTCCTTTAAGACCTGCAAAATATCCGAGGTGCATCAGGTACCCTTTGGATTTTGATTGGCACAGTCACAGTGCGTCGCCGCGCCGGTCATTCGTTTGATGTCCTTGAGCGTGCGCGCGCCGTTGTCGATTGCTGTGATAATGTCCTGCTTTGTCACCTTATCGCAGTAGCAAATATACTCCATACTCAAAACCTCACTTTAAAAAAGGGCAGGTAGCGGCTACCTGCCCTTTTATTTTCGTCAATTCGAAACGGATTAAACAAACAGAGGAGAAACTGGTTTGTCCTGATAGATTCTCTCGATCGCCTCTGCGAATACGGGAGCCACCGGCAACTGGGTAATCTTTTTGCTGGTGCAGTTTTCCGGCAGCGGAATGGTGTCGAGCAGAACGACCTCTTTGAGTGCGCTCTTTTCGATTCTTTCCAGAGCCGGACCGGACAAAACGCCGTGAGTTGCGCAAGCGATAACTTCCTTCGCGCCGCCAATTTCTACCAAAGCGTTTGCAGCATTGCACAAGGTACCTGCTGTGTCGATCATATCGTCAACGATAATGACTTTTCTGTCGCGAACGTCACCGATGATGTTCATTACTTCGCAGACATTTGCTTTTGGTCTTCTCTTGTCGATAATCGCCAGAGGAATATCGCAGCGTTCAGCAAACTTTCTTGCTCTTGTTACAGAACCGAGGTCTGGAGAAACAACGGTGTAGTTTGCCTGTTCATCGCCAATCTTCTCAACGAAGTATGGAAGCAGAATCGGAACACCAAGCAGATGGTCAACAGGAATATCAAAGAAACCCTGGATCTGTGCTGCGTGTAAATCCATTGTCAGTACACGGTCAGCGCCTGCTGTTGCAATCAGATCTGCAACCAGTTTTGCGGAGATCGGATCTCTTGCTTTTGCTTTTCTGTCCTGTCTTGCATAACCGAAGTATGGAATTACTGCGGTTACACGGCCTGCAGATGCACGTTTGAATGCGTCGATCATGATGAGCATTTCCATCAGGTTGTTGTTTACCGGCGTGCAGGTAGACTGTACAACAAACACGTCGGAACCACGTACGGATTCCTGGATGGATACGGTAATTTCGCCGTCGGAAAATGTGGATACTTCGCTTTTGCCAAGCGGAAGACCCAAACAAGCTGCAATTTCCGTCGCTACTTTTGGATTGGAATTAGCAGTGAAGATTTTGATATCCTTGCCATGCAAATTCATTTCTCTTTTGACTCCCCTTACTTTTCTCGGCAGATTTTTCTCTGCCCACCTTTTTTTAATTCCTCTTTTCTGCGCTAAAGATTTAGTGCTCCAAAGAATATCCGGCATATGCCGTTAAACAGCCTGCAGATATTGTTGATATCCGCACGCTGTATGATACATACTTTATTTCCCCTGTTTTGCCTTGATCGCAAGTTCCTTTTCGCGGTAATCTTCCACCCAGTGTTCCTTGTTTACTTGTCTTGCGCGGGCAATCGCAAGGCTTTGCTGCTCAACATCGTTTGTGATGGTCGAGCCTGCCGCAATATAAGCGCCCTCTCCAATATTGACCGGAGAAACCAGATTGGTATTGCAACCAATAAACGCATTGTCTGCCACCTTGCTTCTAAACTTGCGGTAACCATTATAGTTGACCGTTACAACGCCGCAGCCTACATTGATATGCGAACCGAAATCGGAATCGCCGATATAGGTCAGATGCGCTACGCTGGTTTTTTCGCCGAGGGTGGAATTTTTGATCTCCACAAAGTTGCCGATCTTGACCGAATCCGCCAGCACGCTGTTTGGACGCAGGTGGCTGTTCGGACCGATCTTGACGCCGTTTCCTACCTTGGACTGTTCGATCAAGGAAGAATGGATTGTACATCCATCTCCGATTTCGCTGTTGTCGATGATGGTGTTTGGACCAATCACGCAGTCATCACCGATGGTCACATGCCCCTTCAGCTGTGTGCCCGGAGCGATGGTAGTGTCCCGTCCAACGACCACATCCGGCGAGATGACAATTCCATCCATACAATAGAAGTTTACACCATCATCTAAAAGTCTGTCAACCACAATTTGATTCGCAATTTTATTTAATTTGAGCAATCCGGCTCTGTCGTTTGCTCCAAGCACCAGATTTTCGTTTTCGCAACGGCAGGCAGCGACTTTTTTCCCTTGTGCAAATGCTATTTTCACCGTATCTGTGAGGTAGTATTCGTTCTGTTTGTTGTTGCAGTCCAGACGTCCCAGTGCGTCCAGCAAAAATGCAGACTCAAACCAATATGCGCCGGAGTTTACCTCGTTTATCTTTTTCTGATCGCTGCTGGCATCCTTTTCCTCAACGATACCGATGACGCGGTCGTTGTCCTCTCCGTCGCGGATGATTCTTCCGTAGCCCTTTGGATCAGCAATCTGCGCCGTGATAACAGTAATCTGCGCGCCGCTCTCGCAATGCTGTCTGTACGACTGCTCCAGAATATGGTTATCAATAAACGGTGCGTCCGCGTTGAGCACCACAATGTCGCTGCCCATATTTTCTTTGATAAAATCAACCGCCATCATCACCGCATGACCGGTTCCTTTGCGCTGAGGCTGCACCACTGTCACACACTGCTGCGGCAAAACCGCCTCGATATGCTGTGCGCCCTCTCCAACTACAACGCATATCTTTTCTATGCCAGCTTTGATGCACCAGTCCGTTACCCAGTTGATCATTGGCTTAAACAAAACTTCCGCCATTGCCTTTGGATATTTTGATTTCATTCTGGTGCCGTTTCCGGCTGCCAGGATGACTGCACAAGTTTCTTTCATGAAAAATCACTCCTGTCAGTAGGTTTATTTGCCGTTCTCCTGCCATATATTATAAAATCTGATATTTAAAAATTCAAGACACATCCCAAATTCCAGAAGCTAGCATAAAATTATACAATCCCCCTTTCATTTCTTTGTCTATTTTTTAAAATTCCATTCTTTTCAGCCAATATTTTGACCTCTTTTTTGTCCCACGCTCCTATATTCTTATCATTCTAATTGTATTTTATATAAAAAAACAGCAGAATTTTTTTATGGATTTTTTCCAAAAAAAGCCTAGCATTACTGCATTTTATTTGTTATAATAGATTAAAAGATAAAGACAGCATACAGTCTTTCTTTATCTTTGCCTGCTCGTTTGTATGAGACCTGCAGATACAGTCGGACGCTTTTCTTTCGTTAAAAAACGTCCTCTTAAACAAACTGTAATTTTATTGATTGGGAGGTATCCTTACATTGAATAAGAAATTTGTCTATGCCTTTTCCGAAGGCAACGCAAAAATGCGTGAATTGCTTGGCGGCAAAGGCGCTAACCTTGCTGAAATGACCGTTCTTGGTATGCCTGTTCCACAGGGCTTCACCATCACAACCGAAGCCTGCACCCAGTACTATGAGGATGGCCAGCAAGTAAGCCCTGAAATCGAAGCACAGATTTTTGAGTATCTGGGCAAACTCGAAGAAATGACCGGCAAAAAATTTGGCGACCTCAATAACCCACTGCTCGTTTCCGTTCGTTCCGGTGCAAGAGCATCCATGCCTGGTATGATGGACACCATTCTGAACCTCGGTCTTAACGACGAAGTAGTAAAAGGCTTCGCTGCTCTGACCAACAACGAACGTTTCGCTTACGACTCCTACCGTCGTTTCATCCAGATGTACTCCGACGTTGTTATGGAAGTTCCTAAGCATAACTTCGAAGTGATCATCGACGAGATGAAGGCTGCAAAGGGCGTTAAAATGGACACCGAACTTGACGCTGACGATCTGAAAGAGATGGTTGTCAGATTCAAAGCTTATTACAAAGAGCAGAAAGGCACAGACTTCCCACAGGAACCAAAAGAACAGTTGATGGGCGCTGTAAAAGCTGTATTCCGTTCCTGGGATAACCCACGTGCGATCTACTACAGAAGAATGAACGATATTCCTTCTTCCTGGGGTACCGCAGTAAACGTACAGATGATGGTATTCGGAAACACCGGCAATACCTCTGGTACCGGCGTTGCATTCACCCGTGACCCAGCTACCGGTGAAAACAGACTGTTCGGTGAGTTCCTTGTAAACGCACAGGGCGAGGACGTTGTTGCTGGTGTAAGAACTCCTCAGCACATTGATGAACTCAAAGACATCATGCCGGAAGTTTACAACCAGTTCTGCGACGTTGCACATCGTCTGGAAACCCATTACAGAGATATGCAGGATATGGAGTTCACCATCGAAAACGGCAAACTCTTCATGCTCCAGACCAGAAACGGCAAGAGAACCGCTACCGCTGCTATCAAAGTTGCCTGCGATCTGGTTGACGAAGGCATGATCACCAAAGAAGAAGCTGTATGTATGGTTGATCCAAAACAGCTCGACGCTCTGCTGCATCCACAGTTCGACGCAAAAGCACTGAAAGCTGCAAAAGAAATCGGTACCGGTCTGGCTGCTTCTCCAGGCGCTGCTTGCGGTAAAGTTGTATTCACCGCTGAAGAAGCAACCGAAGAAGGCAAGAAGGGCGAAAAGGTTGTTCTGGTTCGTCTGGAAACCTCTCCTGAAGACATCGAAGGTATGAACCATGCACAGGGTATCCTGACTGTTCGCGGCGGTATGACTTCCCATGCAGCAGTTGTTGCTCGTGGTATGGGTACCTGCTGTGTATCCGGCTGCGGCGAAATCGTTATGCACGACGAAGACGGTTACTTTGAACTGGGCGGAAGAAAGATCTGCCGCGGCGATTACATCTCTCTGGATGGTTCCACCGGTAAGATCTACGGCGAAGCTATTCCAACCGTTGCTGCTTCTGTTTCCGGCGACTTTGGCCGTCTGATGGCTTGGGCCGACGAAGTAAGACAGCTTCAGGTTCGCACCAATGCTGATACTCCTAAAGACGCTGCACAGGCTCTCGCTTTCGGTGCGCAGGGTATCGGTCTGTGCCGTACCGAGCATATGTTCTTTGAAGGCACCCGTATCAAAGCTGTCCGCGAGATGATCCTCTCCAAGACAGAAGAACAGAGACGTACTGCTCTGGCTAAACTGCTTCCTATGCAGCAGGGCGACTTTGAGGCTATCTACGAGGCTATGCAGGGCAATCCTGTAACCATCCGTTTTCTGGATCCACCGCTTCATGAGTTCGTTCCTCACACCGAAGCTGAAATCAAAGAGCTGTCCGAAGAAATGAACATCTCTGTTGAGGAGATCAACAATGTTATCGCTTCCCTGCACGAGTTCAACCCAATGATGGGTCATCGTGGCTGCCGTCTGGCTGTTTCCTATCCTGAAATTGCTGAGATGCAGACAGAAGCTGTTATCAATGCAGCAATCAATGTCAACAGAAAACACGCTGACTGGAACATCGTTCCTGAAATCATGATCCCACTGGTTGGCGAAGTTAAAGAGCTTGCTTATGTAAAATCTGTTGTATGCGAAGTTGCTGATAAGATCATCGCTCGCGAAGGCGCAAAACTGCATTACAAAGTTGGTACCATGATCGAGATTCCTCGTGCAGCTGTAACCGCTGACGAAATCGCAAAAGAAGCAGAGTTCTTCTCCTTCGGTACAAACGACCTGACCCAGATGACCTTCGGCTTCAGCCGTGACGATGCTGGCAAGTTCCTGAACTACTACTATGACAAGAAGATCTACGAGTCCGATCCATTTGCAAAACTCGACCAGGCAGGCGTTGGCAAACTGGTTAAGATTGCTTGTGACCTCGGCCGTCAGACCCGTCCTGACATCAAGCTGGGCATCTGCGGCGAACACGGCGGCGATCCGGCTTCCGTAGAATTCTGCCACAAAGCAGGACTTACATACGTTTCCTGTTCTCCATTCCGCGTTCCGATTGCTCGTCTGGCTGCTGCACAGGCTGCAATTAAATTCCCAAGATAGTTTTTATGATTTCAAATGCCCACAGTCTTTTGACTGTGGGCATTTTCTACTCAATTTTTCGATTCTGTATCTATTTGAATTCCAGAAAATCGACAGTTTCTTGTGGAGCTGCGCGCTCCACACCCTCGTGCAAATGAAAAAAGGCACCACAAAAGTGATGCCTTTTTCTTTTGGCGGAGATGGTGGGATTCGAACCCACGTGCCTATCTCTAGACAAAACGATTTCGAGTCGTTCTCGTTATGACCACTTCGATACATCTCCATATTCTATTGATAGCCTTACTATTATACCAGATTCCGCATCGCTTTTCAAGGGCTTTTTTGTGCTTTTAAAAAGTTTACAGATGGCTGCGCACATTAAGATTTTGCCTGCTTTTTTGGTGGATATGGGGTAGGATTGTCTGTTAAACCGAGCAGGTAATCCACACTTGTCTGATAAAATTTTGCCAACTGGATGAGCGTGTCGGTTGGAATATCAAGCTTTCCTCTTTCGTAACGAGAGTAAGTAGCTTGGGAAATATTCAAAATTTTTGCAAGTTCTTCCTGACTTTTATCACGATCTTCTCTTAAATCATGCAAACGCTGATACAATAACCTCACCTCAAGATTATTGTATGTTATGCGTTATGTGCATATTGACTTTTATGCAAAATACGCATAAAATAAAAGTGGGAGGTGGAAAAATGGAAATCGTAGAATCCTATAAACGAGAAGAAAAAAGAGCCGATGAAGAAGCTAGGTATCAGAAAATGTATTTGCGTATGGTGAGAGCTGCTTTGGATGCAGAAGAAATTTTGAAACAGGCAATGCAGGAATGTGAAGAGATTTTTATATCTGAAAAAATTCCGGAAATTGAATAGACAAAAAGGCACCACTTTCGTGGTGCCTTTTTTATATCCTGCTTTATTCCGACAA
The DNA here is from genome assembly GCA_946563605.1 of uncultured Clostridia bacterium. GTDB lineage: Bacteria > Bacillota > Clostridia > Oscillospirales > Ruminococcaceae > Negativibacillus. The sequence goes on from CAMNVW010000010.1 coordinate 15,071, forward strand.
GAGAAGTCTGTCGTTTTCGATGTGGAAGCGTTCCAACAGGTCATGCACGGTCAGCTTCTTTTTTTCTTCTCCGCGGATATCTACTACAACGCGTCCGGCATCCATCATAATCAGGCGGTTGCCGTATTGAATCGCGTTTTTCATGTTGTGGGTAACCATCAAGGTGGTCAGATGGTCTCTTGCTACGATTTCATCGGTCAGCTGCAAAACTTTGTCCGCTGTTTTCGGGTCGAGCGCCGCTGTATGCTCATCCAAAAGCAGAAGCTCCGGTTTCTTTAAAGTCGCCATCAGCAGTGTCAGCGCCTGTCTCTGACCGCCGGATAACAGACCCACCTTACTTGTCATGCGGTTTTCCAGACCCAGCCCCAGCGTAGCCAGCTTTTCGCGGTACAAATCGCGTTCTGCGTTGGAGATTCCATATCCCAAGCCCCTGCGCTGTCCGCGGCGATATGCAAGCGCAAGGTTTTCCTCAATGCCCATCGTCGCCGCTGTACCCATCATCGGATCCTGGAACACACGTCCCAGATAGCGCGCACGTTTGTGCTCCGGCAGATGGGTCATGTCAATCCCATTCAGGGTGATAGAACCGCCGTCCACCGGAAATACGCCTGCAATCAGATTCAAAATGGTGGATTTGCCAGCGCCGTTTCCGCCGATGACGGTGACAAAATCGCCGTCCTCCAAGGTGAGGTTCAGTCCGTCGATGGCGCGTTTTTCATTGACCGTTCCGGCATTAAAGGTTTTATAGATTTCTTTTAACTCAAGCATTTGCCTTGTCCTCCTTTTTTGCCGCCGATACCGCTGGCTTGGTAAAATATTTTCCCTTCCAGTAAGGTACTGCTAAGAAAATCGCTACGACCACCGCTGTGAGCAGTTTCAAATAATCTGGATTCAATCCAAACCAGAAAACGAACTGCAAAACGATATAGTAAATGATTGCGCCCAGAACAACCGACAACAATTTGAGCGCAAAGTTATGGAAAATCTTGCTGAAGATAACCTCTCCGATAATGACCGCCGCCAAACCGATGACGATAGAACCAATGCCCATTTTTACATCTGCAAAGCCATTGTACTGGCTCAGCAGTGCGCCCGACAATGCAACCAGACCGTTGGAAATCATCAAGCCGATAATTTTGGTCATGTCAACATTGATACCCTGCGCGCGGGACATATTCGGGTTTGCACCGGTCGCACGGATCGAACATCCCAAAGAGGTGCCGAAGAACCAGTACAAAACAGCGATAACCGCCACTGCGAGGATCGCCGTAATCAAAATTGCCTGCGGAATATAACGCAGAGAAACCAGCAGGTCATACTTGTCCACACTGATGGACTGGTTCGATTTCTGCATGATACGCAGGTTGATGGAATAAAGCGAAAGCTGTGTTAAAATGCCCGAGAGCAGTGCAGGGATTCCCATTGCGGTGTGCAGCAGACCCGTTACAAGTCCTGCCAGCAGTCCCGCACCCAACGCGCCCAGCATCGCCGCCCATGCCGGAAAGCCTGCCAGCATCAGCATAACGCAGGTCGCACCGCCGGTGGTGATGGAGCCGTCTACCGTCAGGTCCGCGATATCCAGCACCTTGTATGTGATATACACGCCGATTGCCATGATTCCCCAGATCAATCCCTGAGCGCAGGCACCTGGCAATGCATTCAACAGATTGATAAAATTCATGTCCATTCTCCTTTTTTCTTGCATAATCATGAGGAGGCTTTGGAAGGAAGATTCCATTGCCTCCATGATATCAAACGCAAATCGCTATACTACTCCTCGATTGCTGTGTAGCCTTCCGGTGGGGTCAATCCCAGCTGGCTGCAAATGGTTTCATTGTATTTTTTTACAGTGCTTGCCGCAAACTCGATTGGCATTGTGGAGATATCTTCGCCGCCGACCAAAATGTCATATGCCATCTGCGCTGTGATTTCGCCGATTTCTTCGTAGCTGATGGACAAAGTTGCTACGCCACAGCCGGCACAGAGATTTTCTTCTCCTGCGATGACCGGCACTTTTGCCGGAATCGCAATGTTTGCGATGATGCCTGCATTGTCCGCAACGGTGTTATCGGTCGGCGCATAAAGGACGTCGCTTTCCTGGCACGCCTTGGTTACAACGGTCGATAAATCGTTGGAATCCGCAAAAGAATATTCGGTGCAGGTATAGCCCATTGCTTCCAGCTCCGGTTTGATGACATCAATCTGGTATCTGGAGTTTGCTTCGCCGGAGCAGTACACCAGACCAACATTCTGGGCATCCGGGAACCATTCGTTTAACATCTGTGCCTGCTGATCCAATGGAGCAAGGTCGGACGTACCGGAAATGTTGCGTCCTGTGGATTCACCCATATCAGGTTCTTCCAAGGCAGTACCGTAATGAGAAATGGATGTTCCCAAAATCGGAATATCCGCTGTGCCGGATGCTGCCGCCTGCAGTGGGCTGGTCGCATTTGCAAGGATGAGGTCTACCCTGGAGGAAACAAATCCGTTGATGATGGTGGAGCAGGTTGCACTCTCACCGTTTGCATTCTGGGTATCAAAGGTAACGGTGTTGCCGTCCGCTTCCATCAGTTCGGTCAGCTTATCCTCAAAGCCTTTTGTTGCTGCATCCAAAGCCGGATGGGGCGCCAGCTGGCATACGCCGACGGTATAATTTGTGCCGGATGCGCCGTCCGCCTCTTTTTGTGTATCGGAACCGTTGCCGGAACCGCACGCTGTCATCGAAACAGCCAGAACACCTGCCAGCAAGGCAGACAAAAATCTTTTTTTCATAAATAAATTCCTTCTTTCAAATTCATTTGGAAATTGGTTTCCCTGCAAGAATCAATTGAACGATCCTATTATGTTATGGATTGAATTTTAGCACTTTAAAGCAAATTCGTCAAGCAATTTTATTTTCTTTTCAGTCGAAACCTTTCAAAATTTTCTGGAAAACTGCCAAAATTCTCCTACTCCCTATACAGTCGTTTTTACAATCAAGCTATACTTCATCAAGGTGCGTTGCTCTATGTCCTCCGTTTTGTGAAAAAATATTGCTGAATCTTTGTTTTTTTCTTGACATACTCACATCGTTATGATAATATTATCACAATATCTTGGTTGAATTTATCTAATTTTATAAAACTTTGGGGGTATTTTTTATGAAAAGACTTGAAGGAAAAGTTGCTATCGTAACAGGAGCTGGTAAAGGCATCGGTTTTGGTGTTGCAAAAGCATTCGCCGCAGAAGGTGCAAATCTGGTTATTACCGGTCGTACTTTGTCTCGACTGGAAAACGCAAAAGAATACATTGAAAAAGAGTATGGCGTTGAGGTTCTTCCGATGGTCGCTGACGGCGCAGACGAAGAAGCAATCGCTAATGTTGTAGCAGAAACCGTTAAAAAATTCGGCAGAATCGACACCCTCGTCAACAATGCGCAGGTTTCCAAATCAGGCACCATGCTGGCAGACCATACCAAGGAAGATTTTGACCTTGCCATCTACTCCGGTCTGTATGCAACTTTCTTCTATATGCGCGCTTGCTACCCACATCTGAAAGAGTCCAAAGGCTCGGTTATCAACTTTGCATCCGGTGCAGGTCTGTTCGGCAAACTCGGTCAGTCCTCCTATGCGGCAGCAAAAGAAGGCATCCGCGGTATGTCCCGTGTTGCAGCTGCTGAATGGGGTCCTGACGGTGTCCGCGTCAACGTGGTATGCCCTCTGGCAATGACCGAAAGTCTGGAGCAGTGGAGAGACGCCTACCCTGATCTGTTTGCAAAAACCATTCAGGGAATTCCGCTCGGCAGATTTGCTGACCCACAGCAGGATATCGGTCGTGTCTGCGTATTCCTCGCTTCTGATGACGCTTCCTATGTAACCGGCGAGACCATCACCCTTCAGGGCGGCAGCGGTCTGCGTCCATAATCTTAAAAGACAAAAAAAGGGAACTGTTCACAAAGAACAGTTCCCTTTTCTTGTTTATTCTTTTTTTGCCAGCACCGCCAAGAAGGATTGGATGTTATGGTCGTGCAGATTGCCGCTGCCGCCGGTGTCCCCATACAGGCTCAACAAACGAAATCCAGCCTGAAGCTGACCGTTGAGCTGCTCTTCCAGCGTGTGGGAAAACTGAATTCCCCAGTCATTTTTCATCGAATCCTCATATTGCTTCTTGTCCTTTAGAGGATTAAACGGCAACGAATAGGCGATTTTTTCCTCCGTTTCATCAAAAACATAATTGATGCCAAAATCATAGCCGCCCAGCAGCAATCCACCCTTTTTTAAAACGCGATAACACTCTTTGAAAATCGGCTCCACCTTTTCCACATAGCAGTTGGAAACCGGATGAAAAATAATATCAAAACTTTCATCTGCAAAAGGAAGTTTCTGCGTCATATCCCCCTCGATGATGCAGACATCGTAGCCTTCGCGCTCCGCTACCAGTTTTTCACTTTTACATTGTTCCGGTGAATAATCCAATACGGTACATTTTGCACCCAACGCCGAGAAGATTGGAATTTGCTGACCGCCTCCGCTTGCAAGTCCCAGTATTTTCTTCCCTTTTATCTCCCCAAACCATTCGTGCGGCACTATTTTCGTTGGTGTGAGATAAACGCCCCACTCGCCGTCGAGCGCTTTTTGATAGATCTCATGGGAAATCGGCGTTCCCCATTCCCAGCCTTCACGGCACCACTTGCTGATGATCTCTGCATTTATTTTCTGATATTCCATCTTGCTTCCTCCTTTTAAAATAAGCGGCAGCTGAATGTATGATCCGCTGCCGCTTGTCTCTCACTTTATTTCCTGTTCCAAATTGTCAAACGCCGGTGTGGAAAAAAATTCCCCCAGTGTTATCTCCAATGCGTCGCATAATTTTTTGATAGTGGTGATGGTAATATCTCGCCTCTTCGGGTTTAAAATACTATAAACGGTCGAGGGCGTCAATCCTGCACGAGTAGCTAGTTCATTTGTCTTTATTCTATTTTCTTTACAAAGTTCTATGAATCGCTCAACGACTGTGTCCTTTACCATCTCTACTTTAAAAACACCTCGATCACCGGTACCAGACAGTTGGGCTTGACGTGCGGCAGATAGAAGAACGCCGCTGTTTCGTCGTCCTCCTGTTTGTCATCACTGATGAGGTCTACCTTGCCTTCGGTGAATTTGACCTCGCTGC
>CAMNVW010000011.1 GCA_946563605.1 uncultured Clostridia bacterium
CAAAGTTATAATAATTACAAAGTGGAGAGAAGTGGGGGAAGATGGAGGAGTTTCCCAGAGAAGAACCTTAGATAGGATGATTTTGAAGCTTCTTCCCCAGTGCGCTTGAAATCCAATTGAAACGCATTTGAATTTTCAATTGGGGGATTTTCAAAAGGCGGTACAGAGGCGGTGAAGCAATGCTGATTGGCGAATACCAGCACAGTCTGGATACCAAAGGAAGAGTGAACTTTCCGGCAAAGCTCCGCGAGGATCTCGGCGACAGCTTCATTTTATCCAAAGGCTTGGGCGACGAATGTCTGTTCGTCTACTCCGGCGAGGAGTGGGACAAGCTGACCGAAAAGCTGAACAGCCTGCCTCTTTCCAAAGCAAGAGCCTTGCAGCGTTTTTTGTTTGCAGGCGCAACACAGGTGCAGCCGGACAAGCAGGGCAGGATTTTGATTCCGCAGAATCTGCGCCAATACGCCGGACTGCAAAAGGACCTGATCATCGTAGGCGCGTCTAACCGCGCAGAAATATGGGATCAGGATAAGTGGAATCAGATGTGCGGGGAAATCACCCCGGATATGATTGCACAGACGATGGACGAGCTTGACTTTTAAAATTTGTATAGGATAGAAAAACATCTGTGGAGGCGATGGGATGGAGTTTCAGCATATATCGGTGCTGCTCAATGAAACAATAGAAGGGCTTCATATTAAGCCGGACGGCATCTATGTGGATGGAACCGCAGGCGGAGCAGGACACTCCACCCAAATCGCAAAAAGACTGGACGTTTCTCTGGGTGGAAGATTGATTGCTATTGACAAAGACCCTGACGCAATCGAAACTGCGACCGAACGACTGTCGCCCTATCCGGCGGCGCAGGTGGTCAGAGGGGATTTTAAGGATATTCCGCAGATTTTAACAGACCTTGGCATCGACAAGGTGGACGGCATCATGCTGGACTTGGGCGTCTCTTCCCGTCAGCTGGATACAGCGGAACGAGGCTTTTCGTATCATTACGACTCCAAACTGGATATGCGCATGAGCCAGCATGGATTGAGTGCATACGATGTGGTCAACACCTATTCCAAAGAGGAGCTCATTAGGATTTTGCGGGATTACGGCGAAGAAAAGTTTGCGCCGCGCATCGCAAACACCATCGTACAGGCAAGAGAAGAAAAACCGATAGAAACAACATTTGAATTGGTTGACTTGATTAAGGAAGCGCTGCCGGCGGCTGCAAAACGCGGCAAAGGTCATCCGGCGAAGCAGACTTTTCAGGCAATCAGAATAGAAGTAAACCACGAGCTTGATTATTTGAAGGAATGTATTGACGGAAGCTTTGAACATCTGAATGCAGGCGGAAGATTCTGCATCATCACATTCCATTCTTTGGAGGACAGAATTGTCAAACAAATGTTTGCGTCCTATACCGTAGGATGCACCTGTCCGCCGGAATTTCCTGTCTGCATTTGCGGCAAGAAACCAAAGGCAAAGCTGGTTTCGCGCAAGCCTATCGAGCCGACAAAGGAAGAAATCGAGCAGAACAATCGAAGCAGAAGCGCAAAACTGCGGGTTCTGGAACGTCTTGCGGACGAATAGAGCCTGTTTGAAATATAGTAAAAAGGTGGTCGGTCTCCTATGGCAGCAAGACAAAGCAATCTGGCATACGATTTTGAACGGTTTGAAACACAGCATCGCAACAGCCCGCGAAAACTCAAATTAAAGATAGTAGTAAAACGGGAACAGCAGGCGAAAAAAACAAGATACCTGGTGGCGAAAACCGCAGCCTGCGTTGTCATCTTCTTTGTGGGTGTATTGGGAATCATCTTGAGCCAGGTGGCAATGACCGAAGTGACCATGAAGATCACAAACTACAACCAGAAGTTGGAGCTGTTGGAATCGGATTACCGCACCTTGAGCGCAGAGCTGGAAAGCTCGATGGCGCTGAATAACATTGAATCTGTCGTAACACGAGAGATGGGAATGTCAAAATTGCGTGACAATCAGGTGACATATGTAAACTTTTCTAACGGTGACAGCGTAGATGTTGTGGAAAATCATTCTACATCCATTTTTGAGCAACTCAAAGAAACCTTTTCCGGTGTGCTGGAATATCTCAAACCATCGGGAAATACAATGGAATAACACGCTGAAACCACATCGGTTTTGGCTGGCTTTTGCCATAACGGGAGTTAAGAAGTGATCAGACGTCTTAGCTCTTGTTTTGTTTCACAGGGAATTGATGTTGCTTTGATTTAAAGGATAAGGATGGTAATTGGAATGGCAAATTATTCAAAGAACAGTGCCATGAGGATCAGGATAGGCTTTGTGGCGATCATGCTGAGCGTGGTGTGCAGCATTGTCCTGATCGGACGTCTGTTTTATTTGCAGATCATAGACGGCGATAAATATAAGCAGCTAGCACTGAACCAGCAACTCAAGGATACCATTATTGAACCGCATCGAGGCTCGATTTATGACACCAACATGAAAACCCTTGCAACCAGCAAAACGGTGTGGGACGTTGTGCTGGAACCAGCGAATATGAGTTCGAAGCCAGAAAAAAAGGCGAAGGAACTGGAAATCCTCTGCAATGCACAGACCGGCTTGCCTGCGCTTTTAGGAATCAGCGCAGAAACGATCCGCCAAAAGGCAGAAAACGTCAATTCCTACTGGCAGGTGTTACAGTACAAGGTGGAAAAAGACAAAGCGGATGAGGTAGAGCGCTTTATTAAGGAGAATAAAATCAACTATCTGTCGCTCAGCCAGGGTACAAAAAGGGTATATCCGTTTGACGACCTTGCAGCTTCGGTTCTGGGCTTTGTCAATTCCTACGATAACCGCGGCGCATACGGCTTGGAATCGTACTACAACAAGGTGCTGACCGGCAGCGAAGGACGCATTCTGTCTGCGAAAAACGGACAAAACGGTGAAATGCCGTTTCAGTATGAAAAGCTGTATGAGTCGCAGGACGGCAACTCGCTGGTGCTGACGATTGACGAGGTTATCCAGCACTTCCTTGAAAAGCATCTGGAAATTGCGGTCAGTGAGCATCAGGTTAAAAAGCGTGCGACCGGTATCGTGATGGATGTAGACACAGGCGAAGTGCTTGCGATGTCGAGTAAGCCAGACTTCGACCCGAATAATCCAAGACAGCTGACCGATAAACAGGCAGTTTTACGCCTTGCGGAAAAAATTCAGGATAAACGGGAGCAGATGTTCACAACGCCTGACACACAGCAGAGTGTGGCCGATGGCGTCAACCAAAACGGACAGGGAACAAACACGGAGCAACCCGTACAGACCGTTCCGGTGTCAACCACGCAGGAAACATTGACCCTTGCGGATGTCACCGATGATGATTTGCTGTATGATAATCTGCGCGCAAGAGCCTTGAACGGCGGCTTGACCGAGGAAGAATTTGACGAATGGATGTTAAAGGAACAGAACGGTCAGTGGCGAAACAAGGTCATCTCCGACCCATATGAGCCAGGTTCGGTATTCAAGCTGATCACCGTGTCGGCGGCATTGGACAGCGGAAGCGTCATGATGGACAATACATACTATTGTATTGGTTATAAAGAGGTAGCCGGCAACAAGATCCACTGCTGGAAGCGTTCCAACGGCGGTCATGGAGGACAGACGCTTGCGGAGGCAATCAAACATTCCTGCAACCCTGCGATGATCGAGGTCGGTCAGCAGACCGGCGTCGAAAACTTTACGACCTATTTCGACCGATTTGGGCTGGGCGATCTGACCGGCATCGACCTGCCAGGTGAGGCGACGGGTATCCACTACACCGCGGACAATATGGGTATCGCGGAGCTGAGCTCGAGCGCGTTCGGTCAGACCTTTAAGGTGACGACCATTCAGCTGATTACGGGATTGTCCGCATCGTTAAACGGCGGAAATCTGATGCAGCCATACATTGTAAAACAGGTCATCGACTCCGACCGCAATATTGTGGAAACCACCGAGCCGACGGTAAGACGGCAGGTTATTTCCGAGGAAACGTCCCAGAAGATTTGCTACATGGGCGAACAGGTTGTTTCCGGCGGTTCAGACGCGACCGGACGAAACGCAGCGATTCCAGGCTACCGTATCGGCGGTAAGACGGGTACTTCCGAAAAACTGGATAACTTTGATAAATACGGCAACCAGTACGGAAACGTATTGTCCTTCCTCGGCTTTGCGCCTGCGGACGATCCCAAGATCGCGGTGCTGGTTGCATTGGATGAACCGGTCGTCGGCAACGCACAGTCCTCTACCATTGCAGCTCCGGTTGTCGGTGCGATTCTGGAAGATGTTCTGCCGTACCTTGGCTATGAACCGAGCTTCACCGACAAGGAAAAAGCGGAACAGGAGGATATCACTGTACAGAACTATATCAACGAAAAACCGCACGAAGCCCAGAGCAGAATCCGTAAAGCAGGTCTGAAAACGGAGATCGTTGGTCAGGGAACAACGGTTCTCAAACAGATTCCTGAGGGCGGCAAGACGCTCCCTTACGGCGGAACAGTCATCCTCTATACCGACCAAAACGAAGCAGACAGCGTTGGTACAGTACCGAATGTGGTGGGACGCAGTGTGGCTGATGCAAACCAGATCATCACCAACGCAGGATTTAATATCAATATTGTCGGTGATGTTTCGGTAGAGCAGTCGGAGATCATCGTCAGTCAGGAACCTCCGGCAGAAACGGTGGCGGACACCGGCTCAATCATCACCATCACAATTGAAGAAAAGAAAAAGGACGAATAAACCGAGCACCCCTTTTAAAAAAATTGTAAAGGAAAGAACGGTTTCACATGACATTACGAGAATTGTTTTCCGAAATTATGCCGGAAAATCATCTGCCGCAGATGCAGGTCACTTCGGTGACCTGCGACTCGCGGCAGGTCAAAAAAGGAAGTGTGTTTGTCTGTATCCGCGGCAGTATGAGCGATGGTCACAACCATGTCGCGCAGGCTTTGGAGCGCGGTGCACAGCTGATTGTTGCACAGAACGACTGTAAAATCCCCAATCAAATCCTTGTGGAGGACACCAGACAGACTTACAGTCAGCTGTGTGCAAACTATTTCGGCTGTCCGGCAAAACGCCTGCGGATGATTGCGGTTACAGGAACAAACGGCAAAACCACAACAACATGGCTCATTCATCACGCGCTGTGCAAGATGGGCGTCAAAGCCGGACTGATTGGAACGGTGTGCAATAAAATTGGGGAGACCGAAGCCATCCCTGCGCGCTATACAACGCCCGACGCATGGGAATTGCAGAGCGTGCTTGCCAAAATGGTGCAGAAAGGCTGCACTCATGTGGTGCTGGAGGCTTCCTCCCACGCGCTGGAACAAAAAAGACTGTATGGATGCCGGTTTGCGTGCGCGGTGTTTACCAATCTGACGCCGGAGCATCTGGATTATCATTTGAATGTGGAAAGCTATTATCAGGCGAAAAAAACGTTGTTTTCCCAGTGCGATTCTGCGGCGGTCAACCTCGGAAACGATTACGGAAGGCGGCTTTTCACCGAATTGAACCAGGCGGATAAATTTCCGCTGCTGTCCTTTCAGGCGCAGGGAGAAGCTGAAAGCGGTACAACGCTTTGCGCGAAGAATATCTCCCTTTTTTCCGACCGCTGCGAGTGCGACCTTATATATCAGGGACAGCAGCAGCGCGCAGTGTTAGGATTGCCGGGAGAATTTTCGGTGGAAAATCTGCTGGGCGCAGTCAGCGCATTGGTGCAGTGCGGCTTTCCGTTTGAACAAAGCGTGCGCGCGGTGTGTTCCTGTCAGGGCGTGCCAGGCAGGACGCAAGTCTGCGTAAGTGCGGACGGAATCACAGTGCTGCGCGATTATGCGCATACGCCGGACAGCTTGGAAAAGGTGCTGAAAACCATCCGGGGCTTCTGCGGCGGCAGAATCATCACTGTGTTTGGCTGTCCAGGCAGGCGCGACCGGCTTAAACGTCCGCTGATGGCAAAGGCGGTCTGCGAAAATGCGGATTTGATTGTGATGACTGCGGATAACCCGCGGGAGGAGCCGCTGGAACAAATCTTTGCAGACGCAATGCCCGGACTGAAAGGCGCAGGCAAGCGCGCAAGAGTGATTGCCGACCGCGAACAGGCAATCCGCTGGGCGCTGCAAAACGCCGCAGAGGGGGATATTGTTCTGCTGGCAGGAAAAGGACACGAGGATTATCAGGTGCTGGCAGACAGAACGATTTACTTTGATGAAAAAGAAATGGCACAGAGATTATTTGCCGAAAGAAAGCGATAGGCTGGGAAAGCGGCATATTTTTACAAAAAATAGATTTTATTTGTGGCACAATATGGTATAATACTGGATTATGGATATTGATTGTAATGATATGGAGGGCATTTGTTGATGATACCAATAAAACTGGAACAGGCTGCCAAAGCAGTCGGCTGTTCGGCAGACCGCTTTATCAATCGGGAGGAGAAGATCACTTCAATTTCGACCGATTCCCGTGTGCAGCCGGAGGATGAAGAACAGCAGGGCTGTTTGTTTGTCGCACTGCGCGGAGAAAATTTTGACGGACATCAATATGTCGGTGCGGCGCTCAAGAATAAAGCGTCCTATGCGCTGGTGGACGAAAAAGGCATGAAGGAATACTGCGCGGAGATTCCGCCGGAGAAGATGATCGTCTGCAAGGATACCGAGCAGGGCTTTTTGGATCTGGCAGGATATTACCGCGACCAGTTCAATTTCCGCATGGTGGGCGTCACCGGCAGCGTCGGCAAAACCACGACCAAGGAAATGATCGCGCAGGTCTTGTCGGCAAAGTACACAACTTTAAAAACACAGGGAAACTTTAACAACCGCGTCGGACTGCCGAAAACGCTGTTCAATCTCGACGACACCATCCAAGCCGCTGTGCTGGAAATGGGTATGAACAGCTTTGGAGAAATCTCCGATATGACCAAACGTGCAAAGCCGGATTTGGCAGTTATCACAAATATCGGCGTGGCGCATATTGAATATCTTGGCAGCCGCGAAGGCATTTTAAAGGCAAAGATGGAAATAATAGAGGGCATGAAGCCAGGCTCTCCGCTGATCCTCAACCATGACGACGACCTGCTTGCGAAGGTGGTAAGACCGGATATGCAGGTGATCTATTACGGCTTGGACAGCGAGCACTGCGATGTCAAGGGCAAGGACGTCCGCGAAGAAGAGAACTGCACCATGTTTACCATTGTCGCAGATGGCAAAGAATATCCTGCGATGATCCCGACGATTGGCAAGCATAATGTTCTCAACGCGCTGGCAGCGTTTGCGGTCGGCAGAACGTTCGGCATGGAGCCGGCAGTCATCGTCGATGCACTGACAGGATATAAACCATCCGGTATGCGACAGAGAATTGTGGAACATCATGGAATCCGCATCGTCGAGGACTGCTATAACGCGGGTCCCGATTCGATGAAAGCGGCAATCAAGGCGTTTGGCTCGATGAAACGCCAGCAGAGCGAAGGTCGCAAGATTCTGGTGATGGGAGATATGCTCGAGCTGGGCGATTATTCCAGACAGGCGCACTACGAAGCGGGCGAATGTGCCGCAAAAGAGGACATTGACGTTATCTATTGCTATGGCGAACACTCCCTCGCGGCAAGCGAAGGGGCAAGAGAAGCCTGCGACGGCAGGGGAGATAAGAACGTCCTCTATTTTACCGACAAGGAAGAAATGACCAAAAGTTTGCTGGAACTGATCGGGCAGGGCGATATTTTGTGGGTGAAGGGCAGCCGCGGCATGAAGCTGGAAGAGGTGCTGTCGCGCATTTACGAACGCTTCTAGCCCGGCTTGAAGCCGGAGACAATTCGCGTTGTCGGTTAAGTGCGAACTTGAAAGTTACGCTCTCGCGCAGGTCGCTTAGCCTCCGGCTTCGCTCGTTTGAGCGAAAACAAAAGTTTTACTCAATTTTTTTCAAAAAATTGTCCAGTCCAGAGTGAAACTCTGGTCGCACTCCGCAGAGTGCGAAAGACCTTTATCGTCAGGAGCATTTAGGAAAGTGTGAAAACCCTTTGCGATAGAAAGGGTTTTCACAAACTGCCCATATGCACAGACTACCCCCCGAAAAGTTCCCAGTGGGAAGTTTTCGGCACCAGATTGAATCTGAACACAGGTCGCACTTTTGCTTTTTACTGTAATTGGTTTTGTGTTGTGCAACACTTTTCGCTCGTTAGAGAAAAAATAAAAGTTTTCGTCCACCTTTTTCAAAAGGTGGCGGATTCCAAAGGCAGCGCCTTTGGTAAGGTTTGGGACAACGTCCCAACAATAAAACAAAAAAATAAAAAGGTTCGGGGAAGCGAGCAGTTTCGATGCTGTGGTACGGCAGTACCCCAGCGCAAGCTGGCAGGCTTCGCTCGTGAAGCCGCACTTTGCAGGCTGCGGCAGGCGGCAAAGGTTTCCTGCTGTAAAAGAAAGGATTGACACAAGAAAATGAATTTTATCGCATTACTGGTGACACTGGTTGTCTCCTTTGTCATTACTTCGGTAATCGGCATCTGGCTGATTCCGTTTCTGCATAAACTCCGCTACGGACAGACCATTTTGGACATCGGTCCTGCATGGCACAAAAATAAGCAGGGCACCCCGACGATGGGCGGTATCATGTTCATCATCGGTACGGTCATCGCCGCTTTAGCCGGATGGTGTACCCTGTATTTCTCAGGAACCGGTTTGGCGGACGTTTCGACATACGGCGGTTTTTATCTGGTCGGCGGTTTTGTGATGGCGCTGGGCTTTGCGCTGATCGGATTTTTGGATGATTACATCAAGGTTGTGAAAAAGCGGAACCTGGGTCTGAAGGCATGGCAGAAATCCTCTGCACAGCTGATCGTCGCGGTGCTTTACCTTGCGGCGGAGTACATCTTTGCGCCGACAACGATGGTTTGGATTCCGTTTATCGGAGAATTGAACTTTGGCTTGCTGTACTATCCGATGATGCTGTTTATCATCATCGGCGCGACCAACGGCGTCAATCTGACCGACGGCATCGACGGTCTGGCGGCTTCGGTCACGATGGTTGCAGGCATGGGATTTATGGTCATCGCGGCAATCAAGGGCTTCTCTCAGATGGATTTGATGGCGGCGGCGCTGGCAGGCGGCTGTCTTGGCTTTTTGGTTTGGAATTTCCATCCGGCAAAGGTGTTCATGGGCGATACCGGCTCGATGTTCCTCGGCGGCATGGTGGTGGCGCTGGCGTTTGGTCTGCGTATCCCGTTTGTATTGATTTTTATTGGCATTATTTATGTGATTGAAACACTGTCCGATATTATCCAGATCGGCAGCGTCAAACTGACCGGCAAAAGAGTGTTCAAGATGGCGCCTATCCACCATCATTTTGAAATGTCCGGCTGGAGCGAAGTGAAGATCGTCACGGTCTTTTCTGCGGTGACAGCGGTGGGATGCCTGATTGCGGTGCTGTCAGTGCTCGCATAAACTGACGTAATCTAAAAATTTTGGCAGGAAGGGCGGCGAAAGGCTTGAAGAAAAAGCAGGATCATCTTGCAGATAAAAACCGTGCTGCAAAACAGGGCAAACGTTCCGCGAACAATGTGGTGGCATATCCGGGCAACAGCTCCTTTGAACAGCGAAAGCGGTACAATCAGCCGCAAAGGCTTACTGTGAAAAACAGATCGGGCAAAAAGACTGCAAAATACCGGAATGAAAGTCACCTGAACCAACGGGTCACGCCTTTGTATATTTGGGGAGATTTTGACGTCCCGTTTTTGCTTTTGACGCTGGCTCTGCTGGGGTTTGGTCTGGTTATGCTGTTTTCGGCAAGCTATGCCCGCGCTTATTACTACGAGGATAGCAGCTTTTACTATATCCGCCGCCAGATTATATGGTCGATCATCGGTATCACCGGTATGATCGCGGCGTCCTTTGTAAACTACCATTTTCTAAGAAAATTTGTCTGGTTGCTGTATGCGGGGTCGATTGCGCTTTGCTTGGTATGTTATGTGTTTGACCCATACAACGGAGCAAGAAGATGGATCTATATAGGCAGCTTTAGTTTTCAACCGTCGGAGATCGGCAAATTTGCGCTGATTTTGCTTTTTGCCCACCTGATGAGCAAGGATCAGGATAAGATGCACCGGCTGTGGGAGGGTACGCTGCGTTATCTGTTTTTGTTTGGCGGTATGGCGGTGGTTGTTGTATTCCAGCCGCATCTGTCCGCAACTTTGCTGCTGTTGGGTATTACCGGAGCAATGCTTTTGGTTGGCGGAGCAAAGCTTTCCCACCTGTTTACCTTGGGCGGCATCGGTGTTGCCGGTATCGCGGCGATGGTTGTGACGATGTGGGGCTTTTTCTCGGATCAGTTTGCCCATGTATTGGTTCGACTGACCTACTGGCTGGATCCGTTTTCCACCACCGACTGGGGTGCGTATCAGACCAAACAGTCGCTGATGGCGATCGGTTCGGGCGGACTGCTGGGACTGGGGCTGGGAGAATCCAGACAGAAGCAGCTGTATCTGCCGGAGGTACAGAACGACTTTGTATTTGCAGTCGTCTGTGAGGAGCTGGGCTTTGTGGGAGCCTGCATCATCATTATTTTGTTCGCACTTTGGATTTGGCGCGGCTACACCATCGCTCTGCACGCGAAAGACCGTTTTGGCTCGCTGATTGCGGTCGGCATCACTACACAGATTGGAATGCAGGCGATGCTGAACATCGCGGTTGTAACCAATACGATCCCAAACACCGGAATCAGTCTGCCGATGTTCTCCTACGGCGGCACGTCGCTGTGCATGATTTTGGGTGAGCTGGGCATTTTGCTGGCGGTATCGCGGCAGGGAATTTATGAGAAGGAGTGACGGAACACCGTCTCCAATAAAAGCGAATTTCTGAAAAGGAATGATGAATATGAAGATACTGTTTGCCTGCGGCGGCACAGGGGGACATATCAATCCGGCAATCGCGATTGCGTCTACCCTCAAAGCAAAACAGCCGGATGCGCAGATTTTATTTGCGGGCAATCCGAAGGGAATGGAAGCCAAGCTGGTTCCGCAGGCTGGTTTCGACTTTGCGCCGATCACGATCAAAGGCTTTCAGCGCAAATTAAGCTGGTTTAATATCAAGTACAATATTTCGTCGGTGTTTTATCTGACGACCGCTTCGGCGAGGTCAAAACGGCTGATTGAAAAATTCGGTCCCGATCTGGTCGTGGGTACCGGCGGCTATGTCAGCGGTCCCATCCTGCGCAAAGCGGCGCAGATGGGCATTAAGACGGTCAGCCACGAATCCAACGCCTTCCCGGGTGTGACGACCAAGCTGCTGTCCAAATATGTGGATGAAATTTTGCTCGCGGTGCCGGAAGCAAAAAAATATCTGCATCAGGGCTGCAAAGAAGTGGTCGTGGGAAATCCGGTCAGAGAATCCATCGTTTATGCCGACCGGCAAAAGGCGAGGGAAAAACTGAAGGTAGGCGATAAAATCTGCATCGTTTCCTTTGGCGGCAGTCAGGGAGCGCACCGGCTCAATCAGGCGATGGCGGACCTGATGGCGTGGCACACAAAGCCTGGCAGCGATTTTGCAGGCAAAATCCATCATATCCATGCTACCGGCAAGTACGGCGTGGAGGACTTTCCCCAGATGCTCACAGAACGCGGCGCGCAGTTTCAAAACAATCCGAACGTGGATATTCGGGAATACATCAACGATATGGACGATTGCCTTGCAGCAGCGGATCTGGTGATTTGCCGCGCAGGAGCTTCTACCTTGTCGGAGCTGGAGGCTGCCGGCAGAGCGTCGATCCTGATCCCGTCGCCGAATGTGGCGGAAAACCACCAGTATCATAACGGCATGGTGCTTGTAAAAAATGAAGCGGCAGTGCTGATCGAGGAAAAAGATTTGACAGGGGAAACGCTGTGCAAAACGGTGGAAGAGCTTGTCCGCGACCCGAACAGACTGCGCACCCTTTCCCAAAATGCGCAAAAGCTTGCGCGCATCGATGCCAACGAAAGAATTTATGAGGAACTGATGAGGGTGCTCCGCCAGAAAAAATAAAAACGGCGCGGAAAAAAACGGAAAGTGCCCCTCAAAGTGACCAAACCTGCCCTGAACGCATAGTATGAGTTTGTAGAGCAAAAGCCGCTGCGGCGGCAGCTATGTAGAAAGGGTGCGTGTAAAGATGGAAACTGATCGGTACATAGTTGACGGTCTGCACAGGTTGGACGGCGAGGTCTGGGTACACGGTGCGAAAAATGCAGCACTTCCGATTTTGGCAGCGTCACTGCTGTGCAACGGCTGTGAAATCAAAAATTGTCCCGAGTTGTCCGATATTCATGCTGCGGAAAATATCCTGCGGCATTTGGGGTGCAAGCTCCAATGGGATGTGGACAATGACGGAAGCAAGGTGTTGTCGGTGCAGCCGACGGGACCTTTTGTCTGGGATATCCCAGACAATTTGATGCGGGAGATGCGCTCCTCCATCGTTTTTCTGGGAGCCATCATCGCAAGATGCAAAAAAGCAAGAATTTCTTATCCGGGAGGATGCGAGCTGGGTCCAAGACCCATTGACCTTCATCTGTCCTCACTGAAAAAGCTGGGGGTTCAGATTCGGGAGGACTGCGGATATTTGGAGTGCAGCGTCCCTAAAAAGCTGCACGGCGCGCAGATCACACTGCCGTTTCCGAGCGTCGGCGCGACAGAAAACGTGATGATTGCAGCGTGTCTGGCGCAGGGCGAAACCGTTTTGCGCAACGCTGCACGCGAGCCGGAGATCCTTGACCTTGCCGCATTTTTAAATGCGTGCGGAGCGAAGATTCGGGTGTTGTCCGACGGGACAATCGCTATCAGCGGCGTAGAGCGGCTGGGCAGCTGCCAATACAGAGTGATTCCAGACAGAATCGTCGCAGTGACCTATCTGTGCTGCTGTGCCGCCGCCAAAGGAGAGATTTTGCTCAGAGGAACAAAGCCTGACCATTTGAGCGCGGTGCTTCCGGTGCTGGAGGAAATGGGCTGCAAGCTGCGAATCGACGGCGACAGCATCGCCATTCGTGCCACAGCGCCGCTGAAAGCAGTCAGCAGCATTTCGACCATGCCGTATCCCGGTTTTCCAACGGATGCTCTGGCGCCGGTAATGGCGGCTGCCTGTTGTGCGCAGGGTTCCACCATGTTTGTGGAAAACATTTTCCAAGACCGCTTTAAACACGCCTGGGAGCTGTGCCGCATGGGTGCGGACATCAAAGCGGAAGGCAGAGTGGCGGTCGTACGAGGTGTGGAGCAGCTGCATGGCGCACACGTGCGCTGTACCGATCTGCGCGGCGGCGCGGCATTGGTCACAGCAGCATTGGGCGCGCATGGGCAGACAGTCATCGAAGATATCCGCCATATCCTGCGCGGATACGAAAATCTGGATGGAACGCTTTGCTCTTTGGGCGCGAAAATCGTCCGCAGATCACTTTAGAACACAATGGGGCAGACCGGCGGTGTGCAAAGGGATGCGCATCGCAGTCTTGCCCATATGATAAAGGAAAGAAAAAGAAAGGGGTTTTCTCATGCGTGATGTACAAACTTGTAGTTCACCACAAAAGAAGTCGTTCAGAAAGGCGCGCAGGTACCTGCTGCATTATATCCTGCTGGGTGCGTTTTGTCTTGCTATTGCGTTTGTAATGTGTTATACCGTGTTTTTTAAAGTAGAAAAAGTTAAAATCAGCGGCTGCACAATGTACAGTGAAACGCAGATCGTAGACGAGATTGGGGTGAAAAAAGGGGACAGCCTGTTCCGGCTCAATATTTCCAATGCGGAAAAAAAGCTGGTGGGCAAGCTACCATATATCCGCTCGGTCAATATCAAAAGACAGTTCCCTACAACGCTGAAGGTTGAGATACAGGAGGAAGAGGTGCTGGGAGCGGTTTACACCGACAGCGGTTTTTCCCTCCTTTCCACAACAGGAAAGGTATTGCAGACCCAGCTGCTTGCGCTGCCGGAGGGTATCCCGCGCATCGTGGGACTTACAAGTCAGACCTATGATGAGGGAAGCTACCTGAAAACCTCGTCAGACAAGGATGCGCAGATCCTGCCGGAAATACCGGTGCTGGCGCAGGTCAGCGAGCAGCTGAAAGCAAACGAATTGGAAGATATTACATATTATGATGTGGAGGATGCGCTCAACGTCAAAGTTATGTTGGAGGACAGGCTGTTATTAAAACTTGGCACCGACATGGATATGGATTACAAGATCACTTTTATCAAAGGAGTGCTGGACGGCAAGGAGAGCGGGGATGAGGAATTTAAAAATGTCCCTGAGGAAGGAACGCTTGACTTTAGTTCACCACCGGCACTGCACGCGCTTTCGCTCAGCGTCGATAAGGTGAAAAATGAAGAGGCTTATCTGGACTTTGGCATCGATCCGGTAAGCATTACAGAAGGGCATCAGTCGGGGCTGATGCCGCTGGCATCGCTTCCAGAAGAAATGGAAGAGGACGAAACCGACGGCATACAGGCAGAGGACCAGCAGGAAAAGACACAGGAGCAGGAGGTTCAGCAGATGAACGCCCAGCCACAGGTCAATACCGCGGCGACGACGCAGGCAAACCAGATCAATCAGATCAACCACAGCGTTGTGCAAAACGTGGCAGGCGGCAATACAGGGACAACGCAGCAGCCGTCGCAGCAGACAGGCGGCAGTACAGGGACAACGCAGCAGCCGTCGCAGCAGACAGGCGAACAAAACATGAACACTGCACCGTTGACGGACACACAACAGATGGGCGGACAAAATCCGAATACTGCATCGTCGATGGACACACAGCAGCAAACAGGAGGCACAGTGTTTAATGCGCCAAGTCAGGCTCCGATTGTCAATTAAAGGAAGAATCTTTGGTCAAATGGCATAGAAATAACATGAAGTAATTTGCTATTTTTAGAATTTGTCTTTTTTATCAAAAAATCTATTGAAAAATTCATCAAAATCTGATAGTTTATATATGGATACTTTTGTCCTCGCAGTAAAGTGTTGGAAATTTCAGAATCATATTGCAGGAAAAAAAGTAAACGGGATAAATTTTAGTGATAGCTTTGCATCTTATATGCTGGAGATAAAACTTAGGAGGAACAAGAAAAATGATGGCGAATTTTGAACTCGACAATGATTATGATGGCGTAGAAGTGACCATAAAAGTCATAGGCGTTGGCGGCGGCGGCGGTAACGCGGTCAACAGAATGATCGAAGGCGGAATGCAGGGTGTGGACTTTATCTCCGTCAATACCGATGCACAGGCTCTGAAAAACTCGAAGGCAAACCAGAAAATCATTATCGGCGACCGCCTGACAAGAGGACGCGGAGCAGGCGGCGTACCGGAAAGAGGTCAGAAGGCTGCGGAAGAAAGCCGCGATGAGATCGCAGCTGCAATCAAAGGCTGCCAGATGATCTTTATCGCTGCCGGTATGGGCGGCGGTACAGGTACGGGTGCTGCGCCTGTTGTTGCACAGATTGCAAAAGAGATGGGTATTCTGACGGTCGGTATTGTTACCAAACCGTTTGAATTTGAAGGCAAAAAGAGAATGGAACAGGCGGAACAGGGCATTGAGACCCTCAAGGAAAATGTTGATGCGCTGGTCGTCATCCAGAATGAACGCCTGAGACTGGCTTCTGAAACCAAGATCACACTGCTCAACGCTTTTGCAGAGGCAGACAATGTTCTCAAACACGGCGTGCAGAGCATTTCCGACCTTATCTATACGCCAGGTCTTATCAACCTCGACTTCGAGGACGTTTGCCAGATTATGCGCGGCGCAGGTTCTGCACATATGGGCGTTGGTCGTGCAAGCGGCAAAGACAAGGCAGAGGCAGCAGCGAAGGCAGCAATTTCTTCTCCATTGCTTGAATCCTCCATTGACGGCGCAGAGAGAGTCATCCTCAACATTACTGCTCCGTCCGACATCGAACTGGATGAGGTCAACCTTGCTGCGGATATGATCCGTGCGTGCGCTCATCCTGATGTCAACCTGATTTTCGGTGTTGCGTTTGATGATACCTTGGATGATGAGATGGTTGTCACCGTTATCGCGACCGGTTTTGAGCTGGATAAGAATTTTGATATTCCTGATTACCGCTTCAAAGCGGCGTCTACCGCAGTCGATGATCCAAAACAGCCGGAGAAAGAGAACGGCGGCAATATTTCTCAGGATGACGATGATATGCCGTTTGATATCATGTCGATTTTTGGTCAGAGAAGATAAACGGATAAAGAGATCCCTTGGAGGAAAGATCTCTTCCAAGGGATTTTTTTGTGCGCTCGCATGGCTGTTTTTGCGGATGCGCCAACAGGTATAAATCGGACAGGCAGGACATAAGTATAAGCTAAAAAAGATGATAAAAGGGGTTGTACTTATGATGAGCACATCGCTGGACTGCACGCTGAACGGGACAAATGGATTGTTAAAAAAACGGATTTACTGTGCAGCACAAAGAAAATTCAGTGCGTCCAAAAAAGTTCCGAGCAGAAAAAAGGGGTACATGGGAAGATATATGCGGCACGAGCTGCACCGAAATAAGCTGTATCTGCTGCTGGGAGCCGTTTTTTTGCTGGGTGCGGCGGCGGGCTGTCAGATTGCAGGCGAGGAATCGAGCGGCGTACTTGCGCAGCTGAGCGGCTATCTGTCAACAGCAGGGGAACAGACGCGCTTTTTGCAGGGCGTCCTCACCGGATTTACAGCGAATGCGGCGGTGCTGCTGGTGTTGTTTTTGTGCGGATTCGGCGCGATTTTTCAGCCGGTGGTGCTGCTCACCCTGTTTTTGAAAGGGGTCGGCTTTGGGGTGATGGGCGTGTTTTCCTTTAGCTCGGGGGAACGCGGCGCAGTGCTGTACTATCTGCTGGTGCTGCTGCCGGAAGCGCTGGCAACGGTGTTTCTGCTGTCTGCGGCGGCAGGGGAATCCCTGCGGTTTTCGCGCCGCTTTTTTGTGCAGTTGCTGCCGGAGAAAGCGACCGACGAGCTTCCTCCAAGACAGGGGAGCGCCGGCGGATATGCGGTGAAGTTCGTTTTGTTTTATCTTTTGAGCGGAACGCTGTCTGTGCTTGTGGGTGTGCTGAAGCTGTTGTATCAGTCGATTGTATCGTGAAGACAAAGGAAAGGAAGAAAAAAAGATGCCAATACAGGGAATCGAACAGCCGGAGCTGATTCAGGTCGATGAGACGCTCCGTTTGAGAAAATATGACGGAAAGGACAGCTTTGCGCTGGCGTGGTATCAGGACGAGGAGACGCTGATGCTGGTGGATGGTTTGTATCAGCCGTATGACATGGCGCGGCTGAAAAAGATGTACACCTACCTCAATGAACACGGTGAGCTGTATTTTATTGAGCGAAAAGAGGGAGAAACCTACCTGCCAATAGGAGATGTCACCTTCTGGCAGGAGGATATGCCGATTGTGATAGGGGAAAAGGACCTGCGCGGACAGAAGATTGGTCGCAGAGTGGTCGGGGCTTTGATTGAACGGGCGAGGGAGCTTGGCTTTCCGAAATTGGAAGTGGACATGATTTACCACTACAACCTTGGTTCCCAGCGTATGTTTGAAAGCATGGGTTTTCAGCCTTATGAGGAAAATGAAAAGGGAAAACGCTACCGCCTGGTGCTGTAGCCAAACGGACGGATTTGCCAAAGAAAAAAGAGAGGGAATTTCCCTCTCTTTTTGTTTTGGATTTGAATGGATATTACAGGGTGATGACCTTGTCGGCAGCGTGCATTTTTTCGGAGATGTCGTACATATTGGAAACAGTGCCGATCTTGAGCTGGTCAGCGATATTGAAGAATTTCAGACAGGTGCCGCAAACCAGGATCTCTGTGCCTTTTTCCTGCAAAGCTTTCAGATGCTCTACCACCTGCTCGTTTTCAACAGGGAGCTTGACGCCGCTGTTCATGAACAGGATATAGCGAGGAGCGTCGTTGGATTCCGCCAGCGTATAGAAGAACATGGTCATCAAAGATGTGCCAAGCTCGACAGAGCCATCGCCGATGAAGTCCTTGCCTACGAACAGCGCCCAATTTGCAGGAGCGGCTGTTTCTTCGCTGACCACAGCTGCCGCGCCGTCGCTGGTGAAAGCAACATGGAAGTTGCCGTCTTTTTGTTCAACGTTTGCCTGATAGTTTTGGCTTTCTGCCAGACGTTTGAGGTTTTCAACGGCAACCTCATTGTCAACAGCAACGACAAAAGAGGTGTTTCCTGCGTCGATTTCTTTTTTTGCAAGGATAACAGGCATCGGGCAAGCCTTGCCCAGAGCGTCTACAAACTGATTCATGATAAAATGCTTCCTTTCTGTTGGTCGATATTGATTTCGCATCAGCAAAAATTATTTCCTTTGCTTTCAGTATACTATCCGGCGCACCAATTTTCAATGATATTGATTTTTTTGTTGAGCCCACATGGGATGATAGATTTTTTCGATACAAGTCACGCTTACAGTTTTGTTTTTGCAACAGGCTTTGCGTTGCGCGACTTTGAGAATGGAACTGCGTTCCATTCTCCCTAGTTTCTACAAACTTGTGGGGTTACTGATTGACCTTCGCAAAGGTCGGAAGATTTTTTATAAGGGGGTTGCGACCCCCTTGCCCCCGAGATGTGGGCTGATTGCGCCCACACCCCAACATACTTTTGTTTAACGACAAAAGTATGCAAAAGCGTTTACAAGAGGAGGTTTCCTCTTGTATATCTCCTCTCGAAGGGGGAC
>CAMNVW010000012.1 GCA_946563605.1 uncultured Clostridia bacterium
TTCGAGCACCATGCGTTCCTCTGTTGCCTGATCTTTAGCCAGTTTATGAATACGAATACCTTCAGCAACGATTTCATATACCTTTTGATGCGGATCCAGAGAAGCGTAAGGGTCCTGGAAAATCATCTGTACCTTGCCGCTGAATTCAAACTGTTCTTTTTTAGAGAGCTTGTGTACATCCTTGCCCTGATATCTCACCTGACCGCTGGTTTTGTCCAGCATACCGATGCAGGTTTTGCCGCAGGTGGTTTTGCCGCATCCAGATTCCCCTACAATACCAAGGGTTTCTCCTTTATGAATGACAAAAGAGATGTCATCTACAGCTTTGAGGACGTGTTTTTTACCAGCGTTGTAGTATTTGCAGAGATTTGTAACCTCAAGTTCTACGGGTCTGTTATACATTTACAGCACCTCCGGTCTGGAATGGTACAGAACTTATGTCAGCGCGTGGGTCTGTAAGCCAGCAGCTTACCTGATGCCCGTCGCCAAAGTCGGTGTTCGGCGGTTCGTGTTCTGCGCAGATGTTCATGGTGTATGGACAGCGACTGCAGAAAGAACAGCCCTTTGGCGGATGAATCATGTCGGGAATGGTTCCTTCGATGGTCACCAGTTCCTCTTTGTTGTCCAAATCCAGACGAGGAACAGACTTCATCAGTGCCCAGGTGTATGGGTGACGAGGATTGTAGAAAATCTCTTCATTGCTGCCGCGTTCCACGATTTTGCCGGCATACATAACCACGATCTCGTCGGCAATCTCTGCAACGACGCCAAGGTCGTGGGTAATCATAATAATCGCCATGCCCATCTTTTCCTGAAGTTTTTTCATCAATTCCAGAATCTGTGCCTGAATGGTTACGTCCAGCGCAGTGGTCGGCTCATCGGCAATTAAAAGCTTTGGATTGGTAATCAGAGCGGTGGCAATCATAACACGTTGGCGCATACCGCCGGATAATTCGTGCGGATATTTGTCCAGGCAGCTGCGGGAATCTGGGATGCCGACCAGCTCAAGCATTTCCTGTGCTTTTTGGCGAATCTTTGACAAGGGCAGGTTGTCAGTATTATGGTTTTGCAGATTTTCCATGATTTGTTTTCCAATCTTCATGGTTGGATTCAAAGAAACCAGAGCATCCTGAAAAATCATGGAACATTCCTTGCCGCGGAATTGGAACCATTGCTTGTCGGTAAATTCCAGAATGTTTTTTTCTTCAAAAAAAATTTGGCTGCCTTCCTTGATAACGCCAGGTTTTTCAATCAGCCCAAGAAGGGATTTGGAAGTTACCGATTTGCCGCATCCAGATTCACCAACTAAAGCGGTGGTTTTTCCTTTTTCAATATCAAAACTGATGCCACGGACGGACTGTACCTCACCGGCATAAGTAAAATAAGAAACAGAAAGGTTTTTGATATTCACTAATGTATTCATGATTTCCTCCTTATTTTACAATCTTAGGTTCAAGAGCGCTCCTCAGAACATCACCCAGAATATTAAAGCTGAGGACAGTCAGTAAAATGAGCAGACCGGGATAAATTGCCATAATTGGTTTGTCCAAAATATAGCCTTGTGCTTCCTGCAGCATACTGCCCCAAGAAGCGTGAGGAATGGAAATTCCTAATCCAAGGAAGCTGAGGGAAGACTCTGTCAAGATAGCGCTTGCGACGCCAAGGCTGGCAGCAACGATAACAGATCCCAAAATATTGGGAAAAATGTGCTTAACAGCGATAAGGACGCTGTTGGCTCCCAGATTTTTAGCAGCAATGACAAAGTCACGTTCTTTTAAGGACATTGTTTCGGCGCGGGTGATACGGGCAACCGAAGCCCAGGAAAACAAGCTGAGTACTGCAATTAAGGTGGTCATGCCAGGTTTTAAAATGGTGTTCAGAACGATCATCAGCAGCATACTTGGCAGGGCAAGGAAAATATCGGTAAAACGCATAAGTAACATATCCAATTTACCGCCAATATAGCCAGAAAAAATACCGATAGTGGTGCCGATGAAGACGGTAACCAACATAGCGGCGAAGCCAACCAAGAGTGATACGCGGCCACCGTAGAGAGCGCGTGTAAAATAATCACGGCCATATGCATCGCAGCCAAAGGGATGCTGCAAAGAAGGTTCCGCAAATTTGTTGGCGAGATTTAACTGGTTAGGATCATATGGACTCAAAG
This sequence comes from uncultured Clostridia bacterium, assembly GCA_946563605.1. Lineage (GTDB taxonomy): Bacteria > Bacillota > Clostridia > Oscillospirales > Ruminococcaceae > Negativibacillus. The sequence continues at coordinate 2,168 of CAMNVW010000012.1, forward strand.
GTGCCAGCAGTACGGCAATAATAATCACCACAAGAAAAACAACGGCAAAAACTGCCATGGGATTGGATTTGATTTCCTTTACCGCTTCTTTCCAAAAGCTGCGGTGGTAAACGGTGCCGAGATCCTTTTCTTTCTTTTCCAAACGCCGGAAGGAGTTTTCATCAAAAACAATTTTATTTTCCATTTGCTATGTCAATCCCCCTTTTAATTCTTGGGTCAGCGAAGGAATACAAAATATCTGCAACAAGGTTGCCTGCAACCAAAATAAAACCGGACAACATGACGTAAGCCATGATGATAGGGTAGTCACGCTTTCCGATAGCTTCCATGGCAAAGCTGCCTACACCTGGCCATCCAAAAACACTTTCAATAATAAAAGAACCGCAGACCAGAGATGCCATGTTCATGCCAAGAATGGTAATAATTGGAAGAAGCGTGTTTTTTAAAACGTGCTTGCGCAGGATTTTTGCAGGGGTGCAGCCCTTTGCTTTGGAAGCCAGAACATACTCTTCACTGAGCTGACCGATCGTGTTGGCGCGGACATAGCGGGTTTTGGACGCCATCGTACTTAATGCCATCGTAAGCACCGGCATGATCATATGCTGGAAGGTATCTGACGGGGTATTTACGCCGACAGTGTGCATACCGGAAGAAGGCAGCCAGTGCAGGGTGGCAGTAAAAAGAATAATCATCAGCATCCCAAAGTAAAAAGAAGGAATAGACATACCGAAATAGGCAAATCCGCTGATGATGTTATCGATCCAGGTATTCTTTTTATAACCGGCAATCAATCCAAGCGGAATGGAAAGTGCCAGCGATACCAGCAGGGAGGTACCCATCAACAAAATGGTGGAAGGAAGGCGCTTTGTCAGCATAGGGGCAACTGGCGTTTTGTAAGATAAGGAAACGCCAAAATTTCCTTTTAATGCCTCTTGCAGCCAAGCCACATACTGTTCCGGCATACTTTTGTCCAGTCCCAGTTTTTCAATGACGATCTGTTTTTCTGCATCTGACATATCCTCTGTTAAATACATAGAAGAAATGTCGCCGGGAGCTAGGTCAATAATGGCAAAGGAGAAGAAGGAAATCAGCAGCATAACAATAGCTACCTGACCTGCTTTTTTTAAACAATACTTTAACATTTGTTTTTCCTTTCCTTATTAAAAGACAACCCTTGGGTGCCAAGGGCTGTCTTTTAAATTGCGGTAATGATTAGCCGTTAACGGAGATGCCAAGATAATCAATAAATTCCGGAACGATTGGGCTGCAATCCAAACCGGTAACATTTTTCTGAGAAACCATGACATAATTGGTGTAGGTCAATGGATAGATGCGGTGCTGAGCCAAAGCCAGTTCGATTACTTCATCTGTCATCTTCTGGGTTTCTTCTGAATCGGTGGTGGTATTGATCTTTGCAGCAAGTTCGCCGCAGGTATCAGTCAATCCCCATGCGTTGCTGGACTGGTTAAGATAGCTGTATGCCTGATTCAAAGTAGAACCTTTCATAGAGTCCCAACCGTTGGTGCCTAAATCCCAGGTAGTTTCCTGACCATTGAAGTTGTAAGAGGAAGCAGCGAAGAATCTTGGGAAGAAGGAGGAAGAATCCATGCCTTCAATCTGAAGGGTAACGCCGATCTGTGCCAGCTGCTGTTGAAGAACGACAGCAACAGCTTCCATGTTTGCACGGTCTTTATTGAAGATATAGGTCAGGGTCATGCCTTCCAAACCGGAGGATTTAGCAAGTTCTTTTGCTTTGTCCAGATCATAAACATAGTCTGGAGTATCTGGATTGTACAGGCTCATTTCTGGGGTCAGCAGAGAATTCGGATTGGTAGCCAGTTTTTCGGAGCCGTATGCACCAGCAATGACTTCATCACCGTTGATTGCATAGAACAGCGCTTCACGCTGTGCATCATTCAGGTTTGCAGGACCAAATGGGTTAACCTGCAGGTAGTTCAGGCGAGCTTCAGACATACTGAAAATGTTGTATTTGTCTGTCTGAGCTTCATATTTTTCCAGTTCATCAATTGTGGTAATGCGCATATAGTCGATCTCGCCGTTTTCAAAAGCAATTGATTTGGTGGAACCGGAGCCAATTACCTTCATAACAACCTTTTTCACCTGTGGAGTGCCTCTGTAATAATCGTCTCTTGCAGTGCAGACAAAGCTGTCTTCGTTGATTTCACTGACAACATAAGCGCCGGAGGTTACAAAGCCAGGTGTGCTGTAATATTCGGTAGCGCTTTCCAGAGCAGCTGGATCACCGTTGAATACATGGGATGGATAAACGTTCATGCCGGACAGTGTAATGATCTGATAGTTATATGGCTCTGGCAGAACAAATTCTATTGTTTTATCATCAATGATATTCATGCTGCCTTCAACGCCGTTTACGCGGATATAACGGTTGTAACCATATTTATGAATAGAATAATCAGCGCAGAATTGAATGTCAGCGGTGGTGATCGGTGTTCCATCGGACCAATTTGCATCATCACGGATGTGAATTGTGTAGGTTAAACCATCATCAGAAACTTCCAGACTGTCTGCTAAGTAATAATCCAGACCGCCTGTGGTATTTTCGATAAACAGTTTGTCATACAATGGACGGGTCATAGAGGTGTAGTCATCAGAACCGCCGGAATGTGGTGCAAGGGTATCAGGCATATAGCTGATGGCAACAGTGAAGGTGTCGTTTTCTTCAGAAGTAGTTTCAGCAGGGGCTGTGGTTTCTGTGTTTTCTTTTGTTTCTGTGTTTTCTTTTGTTTCTGTGTTTTCTTTTGTTTCTGTGCTTTCTGTCGTTTCCGGAGTGGCTGTGTTGGTGTCCTTTGCTGTTGTACCAGAGTTGCAGGCGGTCATAGACAATGTCATGGCAGCAACCAGCAGAAGGGCAAAAATCCTTTTCTTCATCATAAATTCCTCCTGTATTATAGAGTGCCTCTTTGCAGGGACAGCTTTATATAAATGGCAATGCGCTGCATTTATTGTTGAATTTTTACAAATTACAGACGTATTTTGCCATTTTTGAATAATCTTTGAACTTAGTTTATTGCAATGGTGTGGATTAGTCAAATAGTTTTGATAAATAGGAGATTTGTTATTTATTGACGTTCTTTATTCGTTTTTGCCTTTTCACAAGAAAAATGGAAAGCTAGGAATATGATTTTGTTATTTTTTATACAAAGCGATACAAAATAAATTTATCCGCATTGGATTTTCGAATGATCTTTTTTATCTGAACAGTCAATTTTGATAATTTTATGTATGTAATATATAATAAACAGAGCCTAAAGGAAATTTAAATTTCCTTTAGGCTCTGTTTAAGAAGATGGATTATGAAGATGAAGAATAAGCCAGAAAATCCAATTACATCTGTCCACCGACAACGGTTGGAACAGCGTCGTCCGGTACAGGACAGTAATATCCGCCGGCGGCGCGTTTTTCAAATTCAGCCTTCGCTTCCGCGATGATCTGCGGATTTTCAAACAGGTCGATGGCGGTGGAGGCAATGACCTTTCCGGCTGTCAAAAGACCTTTGTGCCCAATGGAGGTTCTGCCGCAGGATACGTTCTGCCAGCTGTGTCCAGGAGCTTTGGAAGGGAAGGTGACAACATTGATCTGTGCGGTAGGAACCAGCCAGCTCACATCCCCCACATCGGTGGAACCGGGGCTTTGGCGTGTGCTGAAATGATAAGGAATCAGAAAGTCGTTGAGCGGCAGTGTTCCATGTTGGCTCATCTGGTCAACGTAAGCGGCGATCTCGTCATTTTCTTCGCAGGCGGCTCCGGGGAGGGAGTCTTTGGTCATTTCATAGGAGGAAATGAGTGCTTTAGCATACGCGGTTTCCTCTTCGGTATAGGAAGGGACGCCGACTTCATTGAAGTTTTTCCAGAACAGAGACTCCAGAACTTTATTCGGCACGGTGTTGGAGCATCCGTCGATAAAACGCTTTTTCATGGTGGTTTCGGTCATCATTGCAGCACCCTGCGCAATCTTGTCCACCCTTTCCTGCAAAGCAAGGGCGTCCTTGGCGAGCGTAGAGCGCACCATATACAGCACCTGCGCGTGAGGCTGAACCACATTCGGGGAATTGCCGCCGGCATCGGTGATGGCATAATGGATGCGGGCGGAATCCGGCATATGCTCACGCAAAAACTGTACGCCCACATTCATCAGTTCGACGGCGTCGAGTGCAGAACGTCCCAATTCCGGGTCGCCCGAAGCATGAGAAGCAATGCCGGTAAATTTATATTCGGTTTGAATACAAGTGTTGCAGGTGCCGGAGGTAACCTGGTTGACATCGTCAGGATGCCATGTCAGCGCAATATCAAGTTCCTGCCACAAACGGTCGCGCGCCATGAAAGCCTTTGCAGCGCCGCCTTCCTCTCCGGGACAGCCATAGAAAATAACAGTGCCGCTGTTGCCGTCCTCCAGATATTTTTTGACCGCAAAAGCGGCAGCCAGCGAACCGGCGCCCAGCATATTGTGTCCGCAGCCATGTCCGGAACCGTTTGGAACCAGTTCTTTGCGTTCGGCAACACCTGCCTGTTGGGAAAGACCAGACAGCGCGTCATATTCAGCAAGGATGCCAATTACCGGTTTGCCGCTGCCATAGGTTGCCTTAAAGGCAGTTTCGATCCCTGCAACGGGGGTTTCCACAGAAAAGCCTTCCTTGGTCAGCACGTCGCAATAAAGTTTTGCCGATTGAAATTCCATCAGAGACAGCTCGGCATATTCCCAGATTTTATCGGAAACATCGGTAAATAATGCTGCCTGCTGGTCGATAACGTCAAGATATTTGGATTTGTCAGACACAAAAAACACCTCTTTTTGGTTGATTGCCAAAGGATGCTCCCTCGCAAAAGGATGCAGGGGAGCATCTGGCTGAGAAGAATATGAAAACTAATAAAGAACCTTGCTCAAAAATTCTTTGGTTCTGGGATTCTGCGGATGAGAGAAAATATCTTCAGGGGAACCTTTTTCTGCTAAAACACCGCCGTCCATGAAAAATACACGATCGGAAATTTCTCTTGCAAAGCCCATCTCGTGGGTGACGATGACGGTTGTCATGCCTTCTTTTACCAGACCCTTGATAACATTCAAAACCTCGCCGACCATTTCAGGGTCAAGCGCAGAGGTCGGTTCATCAAACAGCATAACGTCGGGTTCCATAGCAAGTGCGCGGACAATGGCAAGACGCTGTTTCTGTCCGCCGGAAAGGCGCTGTGGATACGCATTGTATTTGTCAGCAAGACCAACTCGTTCCAGCAGAGCTTTTGCCATATCAACGGCTTCATTCTGTTTTTTCTTTCCAAGCAGCACCGGCGCCATCGTAACGTTTTCACCGACGGTCATGTGTGGAAAAACATTGAAGTGCTGGAACACCATGCCCATCTTTTGACGGTGCAGGTCAATATCAACACCCTTTGCGGTGATGTCCTCGCCTTCGAACAGAATCTTGCCGCTGGTAGGAACCTCCAACAGATTTAAACAGCGCAAAAAGGTGCTTTTGCCGCCGCCGGAAGGTCCGATGATAGAAACAACTTCTCCTTTGGAGATGTGCTCGCTGACGCCTTTGAGAACCTGCAGCTCTCCAAAATTTTTATGTAAATCAGAAACTTCAATCAGATAGTTGGAATTAGTCACTTGTTTTTAATCTCCTTTCCAAAACAGCGATTCCCTTTGAGAGCGTGAAGGTCAGCACGAAGTAAATGATGCCGACGATGATCAATGGCTCGATGCTCAGGAAAAGAGCGCCGTTGATCGTTTTAAACTGGGTCATCAGGTCGCCGACAAAGAAGGTGGATGCCAGCGAGGTTTCCTTGATGATGGAGACAAACTCGTTGCACAACGCAGGCAGGATATTTTTGACCGCCTGCGGGAAGATGACCTTGATCATGGTCTGACGGTAATTCAGTCCCAAAGAGCGTGCCGCCTCCATCTGTCCTTTATCGACGGCATTGATACCGGCGCGGATGATTTCAGCGACATACGCGCCGGAGTTTAAACACAATGCCAGAATAATGGAAAAGGTTTTATCCAGCTGAAGTGCGGGAACCATCATGGGCAGAAGGAAATAGAAGAAGTACAGCTGCAAAAGCAGCGGAGTGCCGCGGATAAACTCGACGTAGACGGTAGCAATCAGATTCAGCGGCTTGCAGCGGCCGATGTGCAGCTTGCTGATTCGCATTAAAGCGAGCAGAGAACCGATGATAATACCGAATAAAACGGTGACAGCGCTGAGGAGAAGGGTGTTTGCGGTACCGATTAAAAACAGGTTCCAGTACTTTTCCAAAATGCGCACAATATTGTTGATAATATCCAAGTCAATGACCCTCCCGAGAAATGGTGTTATTCTACATCAATGCCAAGAGATTTTGCAAGTTCAGTAGCTTCATCTTTCCATTGGCTGTACAGACCTTTTTCGTTGACCTCTTCAATGATTTCGTTGACAGCCTCGATCAGTTCTGTTTCACCTTTTTTGACAGCGGCAACGTTGCCTTCGCTTTCGTATTCAAAGCGGAAATCACACAAGGCAATATCGTCATAGTTTTGCAGAACCATTTCAGCGTTGTCCATGTCGGAAGCCAGTGCATCGATTTTGCCGGTGCGGAGCATCAGTACACCGTCATTCAAGCTGGAAATCAGTTCAACTTCCACATCGTCCGGCAGCTGGGAAGTAACCAGATTGTACTGAAGAGAACCGTTCTGTGCGCCGATCTTTTTGCCGGAGAAGCTTTCAGCGGAGTTGTATTCAGAAGCTTTGTCCGCCGGAACGAGCAGGCTTTGACCGCTGCTTTCATCTTGTTCCATATTGAATGGGGTGGAAAGCTCCATGCTTTGAGCGCGTTCTTCGGTTTTTGCAAAGCCCGAGATAGCGATGTCGACCTGTCCAGAGGTTACAGCCGCCTGTACAGCACTGAAGTCCATTGCACTGATTTCCAGTTCAACGCCCAGCTTTTCGGCAATATATTTTGCAAGTTCAACATCAGAGCCAACATATTTTGTTTCACCGCTGCTGATATCCTCAAATTCCAACGGAGCAAAGTCTGGGCTGGTGGCAAAAACAAGTTTGCCGGATTGTTTGATTTTGTCCAGACGGTTTTTGGAAGAAGAGCATCCGCCCATAGTACCGATTACGAGTGCCGCGCAAAGCATTGTGGTTATGATTTTCTTAAATTTTTTCATGGTTATGTCCCCTTAAAGAAAATGTATTTTTATTACAAATGATGTTATTATTATACGTTATTTTGCAGAAATGTAAAGAGAAAAAATGAATAAAGAATTGCTGGTAATTTATAAATATTCTGTATTTACTGCATAAAACAGCTAAAAACAGAGAAAGTTAAAGGAAATACAGCAACGATTATACACAACAAAGATAAAACAAAAATTTCCGCAATATACATAAAATGGGATAAAAATACGTTTTCTGTTCCTTGAGGAATATAGAGCTTTGCGTTGTTGCCGAAAAGGAATGGAGAACCTCCATAAACTGGGGGAAATCAAAAATCTCATAGAAGGAAAAGACTTTTATCATACAATGAATTTCTACCAACCATTACCAAAGAAAAGCAGCTGTTTTTGTAACATTTTTGTATTGACGAAGTTAGAATGTTGGGATATACTGTTAGTAAGAATATTCTACAATCTTAAAAGTGTTTCAACGTGCAGAAACCAATAATAGAATGTTTGCAAGGTTTTTATGTGATTCGTTTATCTGCCTGCGTGGTGGATGAAAGGAAGGAGACATATACTATGAAGAAAACAAGCGCGTTTATTAAGGGTATTGCTATTTTGATGGCGATTTCTCTATTGTCTGTTACTTCTTTTGCAGCAAAGTCTAAGGTGGATGTTTGGGAAAATATTAAGAACAGTTACTATGTTTCCCAAAATACAAAGACATCGAAATTCAACGTCATAGATGATGAACTTTTGTTGGGCAGCGAGTTTATCCCTGGTACGATTGCTCCGACATTGTCTAGCGTTAACCTGAGTTCTCACAAAAATATTAAAAGATTCATGAGTCACGTCAAAGAAAAAGGATTGAAAGATTCTTTATTAGACACAAATACATTCTTGGGGATTGTAAAAGGAAAAAATTATCCTGTTCCCAGTACCGCCTTTATTCAGGATGGCATTGTTAGTCAGGTTATGATGGGAGATAAAGGCGAGTTATATCTCTTCAATGTGTCTAACAAAGAAAAAAGGCTTCTTTCCTCTTCTAAATTAAATTTAAAGAAAACAACTGCTTATTTCGTATTTTTCGATGGATTCGCAAATGGGATTGTTTTTGATGATGGAACGAAGCAAATGCTCAAGATATATTCTTCTTACAAAGATATCATTCCAGAGGATACCATCCTTTCACTGAAGGATTTTCTCGATATCTTAAAAAACAGCGAGAAAATTTTGACCGAAAATACAGATGAAAATAAAAATCTTGACCCCGTAAAGCCGAATGTTACTGTAGGATAAACAATTAAAAAAACCTCTCGGGCAAATTGCTCGAGAGGTTTTTTGCTTATAATTCCTGTCTGCCTTCCAAGGCGCGGAACAATGTGACTTCGTCGGCATATTCCAGATTTCCGCCCATCGGGATACCGGAAGCCAAACGGGTAACTTTCACGCCTAAAGGTTTGAGCAGACGCGCAATGTACATTGCGGTGGTTTCTCCTTCGACGGTTGGATTGGTTGCCATGATGACCTCCTGCACGCCTCCTTGCTGAATACGGGCAAGCAACTGGCGAATGGTCAGGTCGTCGGGACCTTTCTGGTTCATCGGGGAGATCAGTCCATGCAGAACATGGTATAACCCCTGATACTCGCGCGTTTTTTCAATCGCCATCACATCACGAGGACCTTCTACCACACAGATGATACTGCGGTCGCGCGCAGGGTCAGAACAGATCTGGCAGGTTTCGCGGTCGGTCAGGTTTTGGCACACCGAACAGGGTTTGATCTTCTCATGCGCTTCCAGAATGGTGTCCGCAAATTCCTTCGCTTTGTCGTAAGGAAGATTTAAAACGTAAAAAGCAAGCCGCTGCGCTGTTTTTCTGCCAATGCCCGGCAGACGGGCAAACTGTTCGATCAAACGGGTCAGCGGCATTACATCGTATTTCATTGATTAAAAAATGCCTGGCAGGGAAATGCCGTTGGTGATCTTTTCCATTTCGCTGGAATGTGCTTCCTCAACTTGGCGGATTGCTTCGTTGACAGCGCTGATGACCATGTCCTGCAAAATCTCAACATCTTCAGGGTCAACAGCTTCCGGTTTGATCGTCAGGGAAACCAGCTCTTTTTTGCCGTTCATGGTACATTCTACCATGCCGCCGCCTGCGGAAGTGGTGTACTCTTTTTCATTGAGTGCTTCCTGGGTTTTTTCCATCTCTTCCTGCATTTTCTGAGCTTGTTTGATCATAGACTGCATATTCTGTGGGCCGCCGCCCATTCCTTTTGGAAGTCTAGCCTTCATTTTTCAGTTCCTCCTATTGGATTTTATGGCGTTCTCCATCATTTGGAACGCCGCTTTCAGTTTGTTTTATCTTCTAAAACAGTGCAGCCGTTTAGGTGCCGCAGCTGTTTTGGAAAGCATTTTAATTTTCAATGGAAATATCCACGCCAAGCTGCTGGGCAGAGGAGAGGATATCTTCCATCGGGTCATCTTTTTTTGCGGTTTGATATTGGTCTTTTTTGAAAGGTCCGATGCGCCAGTCCCGTCCTGAGCCTGCAATCAGCGCCTGATGGATGGATTTTTTGGCGTAATCGTTGGTGCGGATCATCTCCAGGAAAAACGGGTCGTCACAGTCGATGAGGATGATTTCCTGATAGCGGTAAGCCTCCGTATTGACAAGCGCGCCGTGCAAAGCAGTGTTGGAGTGCCGCAACGATTCCAAAACCTGCGGCCATTCCGCAAACACAACGACCTCTTTTTTGGAAGGAGTTGGGATAGGTTCTGGCACAGTGCTTGCAGCAGGTGCGGCAGCTTTCTGCGGTGCGGTATCGGGTGCAGCTTCACCGGCAGGGGAGACTGGTGCAGAAGTTGTTGGAGCAGCGGCTGACGCTGGGGTGAATACGCCGTTTTTGAGCTGGTTTTCCAATTTAGAAAGCCGCGCTAAAATAGCATCCACCGAACGGTCAAGTGAAGGATTGGTCAGCTTGATGACCGCCATTTCCATTTCGGTTCTGGTTTGGGAAGTTTTGCCCATACGGGTCAGGGTATCCTGCAAAACGGTCAGCGAATATAGAATCTGTCCCATCGGATAGCGGGCAGCCTGTTCGGATAATGCTTCGGTATCCTGAACGAGTCCCGGAACAAACTCTTCCGGTGTTTTCAGCGCCTTTGCCATCATCAAGCTGCGGTAATGGGAGATGAGCTGTACACACATCTTTTCAAAGTCGATGGAGTTTTGGAACATGGTTTCAATTTCGCGCAGAATCGCAGGGACATCCTGTTTGAGCACCGCGTCGGCAATAGTAAACAGGGAATCAGAAACCGCAAGTCCCGCGCTGGAACGGACATCTTCCAAGGTGATGTATTCGGCGTTTTCGACGTCAGAACTGCGCGCGTTGCTGCGGCAGACGTCCAAAAGTGAGAGTGCGTCGCGCATACCGCCTTCGGATAATCGTGCAATCAAAGCGGCAGCGTCCTCGTCAATCAAAATGTGTTCCTGCTGGCAGACAAACAAAATCTGCTGGGCGATGACCTGTGTATTGATGCGCCGGAAATCGAACCGCTGACAGCGCGAAAGAATGGTTGCCGGAATCTTGTGGACTTCGGTGGTAGCCAAAATAAAGATGACGTGCTCGGGCGGTTCCTCCATGATTTTCAGCAGGGCATTGAATGCGCCGACGCTGAGCATATGGGTCTCGTCGATGATATAGACTCTGTATTTGGTCACAGCCGGTGTGAAGTTTGCCTCTTCACGCAGCTGACGAATATTGTCTACGCCATTGTTGCTGGCAGCGTCGATTTCGGTGACATCCAAGATGGAGCCGTCGTCGATTCCGCGGCAGATGTCACAGACACCGCACGGGTTGCCGTTGTGCTGGTTCGGGCAGTTGACCGCCTTAGCGATGATTTTGGAGCAGGTGGTCTTGCCGGTGCCACGTGAACCGGTGAACAGATAAGCGTGACCGATTCGACCGCTGTCGATTTCCTGCTTTAAGGTAGCGGTGATATGGGTTTGCCCGACCACTTCATCAAAGTTTTTCGGTCGGTATTTTCTGTATAAAGCCTGATACATCCATCCTGCCTCCCGAACCTGAGTTAGAAAAAAGGCAGGGTGCACCAAAGTTAAAAACGTGTCCTTGATCATACGGAAATGCAGGTTACCTGCGGCGCACAAAAACATCCACTTAATGCTGCTCGGTTCCCCGCCTGACATGGTTCATGGAGCTTTGTCGCACAGGACCAACATCTCCGCATGATAAAAAACACGTTCGACCTGACGGTACATCCCTGCCACACACTATGAGCAATATCATTATCATGCCTTTGTATTATACTATATCCAATTCAAAAACGCAAGAGAAATTTTGAGAAGATATTTTATAAAAGTGTAAAAAAATAAGGAGGCAAGATAAAATCCCCTCGGATTTTGCCGAAATCCTTTGTGAGATACTGTGTGTACCGTCAAAAATACTGACAGCAAAAGCTGCGGACTTTTGCTGTCAGAGAATCCGGCACAGGTTTGGAAAAAAGGAATCAGAGGCAAATAATCATCATAATGTAAAAGAAAAATGAACTTTTTTCAGACATATTGACAAGGAAAGTCAGGAACTGTAAAATAGTTAACATGGTTAAGTAATATGATTGTTTTACTGGATTCCATCATAAAATCTTCTGGAAAGGAGAAGACAAAGATGAAGGAAACTTATGAGCGTTCCATGCGGCTGTTTGAACTGATGGATAAGATCCGGCGCTCATGGTGTGAATTTGCACCGAGACCGGAGCTGACCAAAGCACAGTTTGGAACTTTGCTGGTGATTCAAAGCGGAAGCATGGTTCAGTCGCATCCGGTGAAGGACGATCCGTTTGAGCCAATGACCTTTTCGGAGCTTTCGGCGATTATGGAACAGAGTATGCCCGCGGTCAGCCAGCGCATCAGCAAGCTGGAAACGTTGGGGTATGTGCGCCGCATCCCGGATGAAAAGGACCGCAGAACCATTTGGATTCAGCTGACCCCATCGGGAAAAGAACTTTTGGACAGCTGCCGCCAGAGCATGGAGGAGTATTTGGAATACATCAGGATGCAGATGGGCGATGAGGACGCTGAAACGATGTTCCGCATCTTGGAGAAGCTGAGTGTGATTATGGAGCAGACCAACAAGAAAAGAGGATAACATAAAGTCGGCTTCATTATATGTCATACAAACAATTTACATAGCTGGGAGGAAATCAAGACAATGCTAAAACTCAAGCGATATTTAAAACCATATCTTGCATTGCTGTTGGGAGCGGTGGTGCTGCTGTTTGGGCAGGCGATGCTGGAACTGACGCTGCCAAACTATATGAGCGACATCGTCAACGTCGGTTTGCAGCAGGGCGGTATCACCTATTCGGCGCCGGAAGCAATCGACGCGAACAGCATGGCAATGATGCAAATGTTTATGTCCGAGGAGGACAAAGCTGCCGTCAACGGCGTCTATGTGCAGTTATCTGACGGAGAACAACTGAGCCAGCTGCAGGAAACCTATCCGAATCTGAAGGCAGGGGATTATACTCTTGCGGGAAGCCGCGACGAAGGGGCAGACAGCGCATTTTCGCGTGCATCCTATGCAATGGTGCAGGTCATCGAGCAGATGAGCAAGCAACTTCCGGCACAGGAGACAGCGGAGGAAAACAGTTCCGAAGTCAGCAAAGAGATGATTTCACAGATCGCAATGGCTTTGCAGCAGCCTCAGATGCAGGAAATGGTGCAGAAAGCAATCAGCGATGCAGCGGTAACACCAGAAAGCCTCATCTCGCAGACAGGTCCGGTGATGGTAAAGAGCATTTATCAGACGCTGGGAGCTGACACCGATGCGATTCAGACCAACTACATCCTCAAAGACGGTGCAAAGATGATTGGTTTAGCGGTTCTGCTGACTGTTTGCGCAATCGGTGCAGGTTTTTGTCTTGCGCGCATGGGAGCCGGCGTCGGACGCGACCTGCGCAGGGATGTCTTTACCAAGGTTACTTATTTTAATAACAGCGAGATGGATCAATTTTCCACAGCAAGCTTAATTACCCGTTCCACTAACGATATTACACAAGTGCAGAACTTTTTGAGCATGGGTTTGCGCATGATGTGCTTTGCACCGATCATGGGTATCGGCGGTTTGATTATGGGTCTTTCCAAGAGTGTGAGCCTTGCGTGGATTCTGGCGCTTGCGCTGATTATCATGCTGGGTTTGATTATGACGCTGTTCAGCGTTGCGCTGCCGAAATTTAAAAAGATGCAGTCGCTGGTAGACCGCCTGAACTTGGTCAGCCGCGAGGAACTGTCCGGCATTATGGTCATCCGCGCATTTGCAAATCAGAATTTTATCCAGAAGCGTTTTGACAGTGCAAACAAAGATTTGACCAGTAATACCTTGTTCGTCAACCGCGCGATGGCAACCATGATGCCAATTATGACCTTCGTTATGAACGGTATTTCCCTGCTGATTGTCTGGTTCGGCGGCAAACAGATAGAACAGAGCAGCTTGCAGGTCGGCGACATGATGGCGTTTATCCAGTATGCAATGCACGTTATTATGAGCTTTTTGTTCATCAGCATGATGTTTATTATGGTGCCGAGAGCTTCCGTTTCGGCAGAGCGTATCAACGATATCCTGACCACCGAAAACAAGGTTGCAGATCCAAAGCAGCCAAAGCATTTGAGAAAAGAAGTACAGGGTCTGGTCGAATTCAAGGATGTTTCTTTCCACTATGACGGTGCGGACGCAGATGTTCTGGAAAATATCAGCTTTACGGCAAAACCTGGTGAAACCACAGCCTTTATCGGCAGTACCGGTTCCGGCAAATCGACCCTGATCAACCTGATTCCGCGTTTTTATGATGTGACAAAAGGCAGCATCACCATCGACGGAGTGGATGTCAGGGATATTCCGCAGCAGGAGCTGAGGGATAAAATCGGTTACGTTCCGCAAAAGGGACTGCTGTTCAGCGGAACGATTGAATCGAATCTGCGCTACGGAGATGAAAACGCAAGCCGTGAAACACTTGAAAAAAGTGCGGAGGTTGCACAGGCGACCGAATTTATCAGCGAACTGGAAAAAGGCTTCAATACCGAAATCAGCCAGGGCGGTACCAACGTATCCGGCGGTCAGCGCCAGCGTCTTTCTATTGCAAGAGCACTTGTCAAGAAAGCGCCAATCTATATTTTTGACGATACTTTTTCCGCACTGGACTTTAAGACCGATGCAAAACTGAGAAAAGCTCTCAAAACCTACACCAAGAATGCATCCGTATTTATTGTTGCACAGCGTGTTTCCACTATTATGCAGGCGGAACAGATTGTTGTTCTGGATGAAGGCAGAATCGTGGGAATCGGCAAACATGAGGAGCTGCTCAAAAACTGTAAGACTTACCGCGAAATTGCGGAAAGCCAGCTTTCAAAGGAGGAATTGGCATAATGGCAGGACATGGACCACGCGGAATGATGCCTGGCGAAAAGGCTAAGGACTTCAAAGGAACAATGAGAAAACTGCTGTCTTATCTGAAGAAATTTCTTCCAAGTATTATTTTGGTGCTGGTGTGTGCAGTAGCTAGCACGGTATTTTCTATTTTTGGCCCAAAAGTTTTGGGTCAGGCAACAACGAAGCTGTTTGAGGGCTTGATTGCAATGCTGACCGGTAATGGCGGCATTGACTTTCATGCAATCGCGCAAATTCTGATTTTCCTGCTCTGTCTATATCTGTTCAGCGCACTGCTTACCTATGTGCAGGGATGGGTCATGGCAGGTGTTG
>CAMNVW010000013.1 GCA_946563605.1 uncultured Clostridia bacterium
TCATCAAATCAATTATCTGGTTTCCGAGATGGATGCACTGTACCATCAGGCGTCGTTAAAGCTCGGTATTAGTGACAGCGTTTCTATTGTTTTATATACCATTTATGATGTTGGTGATGGGTGCCTGCTCAGCGATGTTTATAAAAAATCCGGTATCAGCAAACAAACCGTCAATTCCGCTATTCGCGGTTTGGAAGCAGATCAGATTCTTTATTTGGAACAGCACACTGGGAGAAGGAAAAAGATTTTTTTGACCGATAAAGGGAAGGCGTTTATTCAGAAAACGGTAGCAAGACTCTTTCAAGCCGAAGTACAGGCGTTTGATACTTGGTCGGACGAAGAAATTAACACCTACATACAACTGATGGGAAAATATGCGGAATGCTTAGGTCGGCAGATTGAGAAACTTTAAAGGAGAAAATATGAGGATTATTACCATAAGTCGAGAATTTGGTTCTGGAGGACGCGAACTTGGAAAACGTCTCGCAGATGTCATGGGTTTTGATTATTACGACAGCGAGATTATCTCCGCCGTTGCCCAGCAAAGTGGATTGGACGTTCATTATGTGGAGGACAAATTGACCAATCATGGTTGGCAGAGTTTTCCCATTACCTTCAGCAGGAGCATTCACTCTGCCGGATACAGGCAGTCGAGCCAAGTCGAACTCTTGCTCAAACAGAAAAAGGTGCTGGAAGATATTGCAGCCTTGGGCAAGGACTGCGTTATCGTGGGCAGAAATGCGGATGTGATATTGAAAGCGTATCAGCCTTTTCATATTTTTGTTTGCGCAAACACAGCCGCAAAGGTAAGGCGCTGTATGGAACGCGCGCCGGAAGGGGAGAACCTTTCGGAGAAAGAACTGATTCGGAAAATGAAACAGATCGACAAGATACGCGCACAAACAAGGGAAATCATGTCCGGTTCTTCCTGGGGACAGCGTGACGCATATCATTTGACAATCAATACAAGTGACTGGAATATCAAGGATATCGTACCGGCGGCTGCCGAGTTGGCGAACAGCTGGTTTGGGAGGAAATAATGCACATTCAGCTTTCAGATCATTTTACTTATCGAAAATTGATAAGATTTACGTTGTCATCCATTGTGATGATGATTTTTACCTCCATCTACAGTGTGGTGGATGGATTCTTCGTTTCCAATTTTGCAGGAAAAACCCCTTTTGCGGCAGTCAATTTGATAATGCCCGTCCTGATGATTTTGGGTACAGTGGGTTTTATGTTTGGTACCGGCGGCACAGCCATTGTCGCGAAAACCTATGGCGAGGGCGATAAGGAGAAAGCAAACCGCTATTTCTCGCTGTTTGTCTATGTAGCCGCTGCATTAGGCATTGCTTTGGCAGTTCTTGGTTTTGTTTTTATCAGACCTATTGCTTCGCTGCTGGGAGCTTCCGGTGAGCTGTTGGAAAACTGCGTTTTCTATTCCCGCGTCATTCTTCCTGCCTTGCCGTGTTATGTCTTGCAGATTATGTTTCAAAGTTTCTTTGTGGCAGCCGAAAAGCCGCAGCTTGGTCTTGCGGTAACGGTTTCTTCCGGTGTGACCAATATCATACTGGATACTGTTTTGGTAATCCTTCTGCCGCAGGAATACAAACTGGCGGGTGCAGCACTTGCCACTGCGATGAGTATGGTGGTCGGCGGTGTTGTTCCTCTGTTTTACTTTTTTAGAAAGAACAGCAGTATTCTCCGGCTCGGCAAGACAAGATATGATGGCAACGCAATCTTGAAAGCCTGCATCAACGGTTCTTCAGAATTTATGAGCAATATTTCGATGAGCTTTGTTGGTATCCTTTATAACACGCAGCTTATGAAATATGCCGGAGAAAACGGTGTTGCAGCTTACGGCGTGATGATGTATGTCAGTATGATCTTCTCTGCCGCCTTTATCGGGTACTCGATTGGTACCGCGCCGATCATCGGCTATCACGATGGCGCTAGGAACTACGATGAACTCAAGAGTCTGCTGCGCAAGAGCCTGACGATGATCGGCATATTCGGCATTGGTATGGTTATATCTGCCGAATTGCTTGCGGCGCCGCTGTCCAAAATCTTTGTCGGATATGACGCAGAACTGATGGAGATGACGGTCTGGGGATTCCGCATTTTTGCCTTGTCCTTTGCGTTTATGGGCTTTGGTATTTTTGTGTCCAGCTTCTTTACTGCGCTCAATGATGGTGTGACATCTGCGCTTATTTCTTTTTTGCGCACGCTGCTGTTTCAGGGCTCTGCCATTATGATTCTCCCATCGATTTGGGGAATCAATGGTATTTGGCTTTCGGTTGTTGTTGCGGAGTTTGTAGCGGTCGTGCTTGGCGCCATGTTCCTGGTGCTCAAAAGGAAGAAGTACCATTACTAACTTCCTAGATTGAAGAGAAATAAAAGTTTTGTCAACTTTTTCAAAAGTTGCGGATTCCAAAGGCAGCGCCTTTGGTAGGGTTTGGGACAACGTCCCAATAATTAAAATAATAAATAAAAAACGATAGGGGCAGAAGAAGTTCATTGTTGCCAATGAACTTCCGTGAGTTTGGCTTTGCCAAACTCAGGGTCACGCTGTATAAAACCAATTTTAGTTTAATTCTCAAAGCGTGACTTGCTGTGGTACGGGAGTACCCTGCCTGCGGATGCAGGCAGCTGGCGATTAAGCTGGCATACGCCAGCGCACTGCCGTGCGGCAGCATCGAAACAGCATTCAGCCCCTATCGTTTTTATTTTTTATATTATTTTTATTTTGGGGTGTTTCGCTCACTGCGGCGAGCAAGCAAAGCAGAGCCAGCGAGGGCAGACAGCGATGAAGCTGGCATACGCCAGCGCACTGCCGTGCGGCAGCGTCGAAACAGCATTCTGCCCCTATCGTTTTTATTTTTTTATATTATTTTTATTTTGGGGTGTGTTGCTCACTGCGGCGAGCGACCAAAGGCGCTGCCTTTGGAATCTGTGAGCTTTTTGAAAAAAGCTCAAGCAAAAACTTTTATTTTGCTCAAACGAGCGAAGCCGGAGAAGATAAAACTAAGGAGAATGGAATCTTATTCCATTCTCAGGTCGCACAATGCAAAGCCAGTTGCAACACAAAAGCAAAAGTGCGACTTCCTACGCGAGAGCGCAACTTTCAAGTTCGCACTTAAGCGACAACGCGAACTGTTTCCGGCTTCAAGCCGGTTTCGAAAAAAGCTCAAGCAAAAACTTTTATGTTTGAAGTTGCTATGATATAATTTAGTATTTGGAGGTGGCAAAAATGGCTGAAATGAACTTCATCGCAAAAGAACCCATTAACAAAGGCTGGTCAGGTGACAAAAAATACTGCGTTACCGATGCGCAGGGGAAAAAATTTCTGCTTCGGATTTCTCCGATGGAACAGTACGAGCAAAAGAAAAGTGAATATGAACATATGGTGCAGGTATCAGCTCTCGGTATACCGATGTGCAAGCCTTTGGAATTTGGGAGATGTGAGGAAGGCGTTTATTCTGTCCAAAGCTGGATCGATGGCGTCGATGCGGAAAACATCATTTCCACCTTTTCGGACGCCAAGCAGTATGCCTACGGTGCAGAGGCTGGCTGTATCCTGCGCAAAATCCATTCGATACCGGCTCCGAAAACACAGGAGGACTGGGAAACACGCTTTAATCGGAAGATAGATACCAAAATAAAGAAGTACCGTGAATGTCCACTGAAATATGAGAACGGACAGGCGTTCATCGACTTCATCGAGAAAAACCACCATCTTCTGAAAAACAGACCGCAGGTTTATCAGCACGGGGACTACCACATCGGCAATATGATGATCGACCGCAGCGGTCGGCTCCAAATTATCGATTTCAACCGCAATGATTACGGCGACCCGTGGGAAGAATTTAATCGCATCGTGTGGTGTGCGCAAAGCTCACCTCTTTTTGCATCAGGGATGGTGAACGGATACTTTGAGAATAAGGTTCCTATGGAGTTTTGGAGATTGCTTGCTTTGTATATTTCGAGCAATACGCTGTCCTCTCTGTATTGGGCAATTCCATTTGGAGAGCGGGAAATCAAAGTGATGGTCAATCAGGCAAAGGATGTTCTGGGCTGGTATGACAACATGAAAAACCCGATTCCGACATGGTATCTCGATCCTGCATAAAATACCGGCGGTTTACGAAAAATTGATATGCTTTCAAGGCATACAGAATGATGAAAAGTAAGTATTTGATATAGGCGGCTTTCTATCCTATACTGTAATTGTATCAAGGTGCAGAAACGACAGCAAAAATTGCAGCATTGGAGGAAAGTAAGATTTATATGAACAAACCATATATTGTTTGCTACATGATGACCTCTGTGGATGGAAGAATCGACTGCGGCATGACAGCCCAGCTTGCAGGTGTGGAGGAATATTATCCTTTGCTCAAAGAATTGGGATTGCAGTCGGCAGTCAGCGGAAAAACCACCGCTCAACTGGAAATGGCGGAATCCGGTACATTTGAGCAAAAGAACAACACACCTTTCGGAAAGGAAACGGTTTCGAAAAAGGCAGACAGCAGCAACGGCTACGACGTTGTTGTCGATACCAAGGGTACGCTGCTTTGGAAACACGACAGCCAGTACGACAAGCCGCATATTTTGATTACCTCCAAGCAGGTCAGTCAGGAATATTTAAGCTATCTTGACGAGCAGAATATTTCGTACATTGTCACCGGCGATAACCGGATTGATTTGGCTGCTGCCTGCGCAGCACTGAAGGAAACATTCGGCATCGAGCGTTTGGGCGTTGTAGGCGGTTCTGCAATCAATACGGCATTTTTGGATGCGGGATTGCTCGACGAGGTAATCGTTTTGATTGGAGCCGGCATCGACGGCAGAGCATCCTTCCCACCTGTTTTCAACAGGAAGGACGACCCTCATCGTGAGCTTACGCACTTAAAGCTGGTCGAGGCAAAGGCATATGAGTCCGGCGCAGTGTTCATTCGTTATAAAACCAGATAAAAAAGCATATTAGGAGGAATTGACGATGAGTAAGAAATTGGTTGCGTATTTTTCTGCAAGCGGTGTAACAAAGAAAGCTGCGGAGCATCTGGCAAAGGCGGCAGGTGCCGATCTGTTTGAGATTTGCCCAACGGTAGCTTATACCAATGCGGATTTGAATTGGAAGGATAAAAACAGCCGCTCCAGCGTAGAGATGAACGACCCTGCATCCCGACCGGAGATTGCGCGGATGCTCCCAAACATGGCAGACTATGACACCGTGTTTATCGGTTTTCCAATCTGGTGGTATGTAGCTCCCCACATCATCAACACCTTTGTAGAAAGCTATGACTTTTCTGGCAAGACGCTGGTTCCTTTTGCTACCTCCGGCGGCAGCGGCATGGGTAAGACAGTTTCTGTGCTGAAAAAGCTCTGTCCAAACGCAGATTGGAAGGAAGGCAAAATGCTGAACCACGTTTCTGATAAGGAACTGGCAGATTGGGTCGGCACGCTTTAAAAAGGCTCTTGATGGAACTTCAAAAAACAGACCCCGAATTTACAGAACGCTTTCGTCACTTTGCCTTTGACGAAGTGGTAAACGAGGATGGGCAATAGCTGGAACTGGCTATCCGCGCCGCTTGAATGCTATGAGCTGTATTCAAAAGGCGGCAGAGCTTTTACCATCTGCATAAAATTTTTTTTATAGTTACTCTTGACAATGTTTCCGCCTCCTGATAGGATAAAAATGTAAGTTTCCAACAAAAAAGGAAAAATTTTACCAATAGATGAGAGGAGTACAAAGCGTATGGAATTGGCAAAGAGGAAAGACGTTCCAGTAGAACTGACTTGGGATCTGTCTGCAATTTATGCGGACGAAGCAATCTTACAAGCGGATATGGAGAAGATCCGCAACCTGACGGACGAGATAGAGCGAGATTACAAGGGAAAACTCAATTCTGTGGAAACGATCCAGTCCTGTCTGAACAAGCACCGGCAGCTGAAAGAGATTCAGGAGCTAACAAGGAGCTACTGCTATCTCTCCGCCTCTGTGGACTTCAATGATGCGGCTTTGCAGGAAAGAGAGTCCGGTATGCGCCGCCTGTTCGCTCAGGTGGACAGCCGATTGAGCTTCATTGACAGCGAAATCATCAGTCTGGACGAGACGGTGATCCGTGAAGCAATCGCGCAGGGCGGTCCTAACCAGCCTTATCTTGAGGACTTGCTCAGACAAAAACCATACCGTCTCCAGCCGGAAACCGAGCGGGTTCTGGCTGCCTTGAGCCCCACCCTCAACGCGCCTTACAAAATTTACAATATGGCAAAGTTGGCGGACATTCGCTTTCCTTCTTTCCAGGCGGCTGGTCAGGAACATCCTCTGGGTTACTCCCTCTTTGAAGACAGCTACGAGTACGATCCTCGCACAGAGGTTCGTCGGGAGGCTTTTAAGACCTTTTACAAGAAGCTGCGGGAGTACGAGAACGTTACTGCCGCTGCCTATCAGGCCACAGTGCAGCAGGAAAAGATTATCGCAACCCAGAGAGGGTTTGACTCTGTGTTCGACAGCCTCCTTTTCCCACAGAAGGTGGATCGGAATCTTTACAACAGGCAGATCGACCTCATTATGGAGAAGCTTGCTCCCCATATGCGCAAATACGCGCGGCTGCTGCAAAAAATCCATGGTCTGGATCGCATGACCTACGCGGATCTGAAACTGACTGTGGATCCGGAATACGACCCCACAATCACCATCGAGGCATCCGAGCAGTACGTTTTGGATGGTCTCTCCATCTTGGGCGAAGATTATCAGGAGATGATTCGGTCTGCGTACAAGGAACGTTGGGTAGACTTCGTCGAAAACGTGGGAAAAAGCACCGGCGCTTTTTGCTCCAGTCCTTACGGCACACACTCTTTCATTCTGCTGAGCTGGCATAATCGTATGAGCGATGTAATCAGCCTGTCCCACGAACTGGGTCATGCCGGACACTTCCGACTCTGCAACAACGCCCAGTCCGTCTATGGAACGCGTTCCTCCAGCTACTTCATAGAGGCTCCTTCCACCATGAATGAGCTCCTCATGTCCCATTACCTGTTAAAAACCAACGATGACAAGCGTTTCCGCCGCTGGGTCCTCGGCTGCATAGTGGGTAAAACCTACTATCACAATTTTGTTACCCATCTGCTGGAGGCTGCTTATCAAAGGGAGGTTTACCGTATTGTGGATGCCGGCGGCGGTGTTCAGGCGGAAACCTTGAACCGTCTCATGAAGGAGACCCTGCAAAAGTTCTGGGGCGACGCTGTGGAGATCCCCGAAGGTGCAGAGCTGACATGGATGCGGCAGCACCACTATTACTTAGGCTTGTATTCCTATACTTATAGTGCTGGACTTACCATAGCTACTCAGGTATGCAAACGAATCGAAAACGAGGGTCAGGCTGCCGTGGACGATTGGAAGCGGACTCTTGCGGCAGGCGGTACCAAGACGCCTCTGGAGCTGGCTCAGATGGCAGGTGTGGACATCTCTACCGACGCTCCTCTGCTGGATACCATCGAAACCATCGGCGGATATATCGACGAGATTTGCAGACTGACCGAAGAGTTGGAATAAGGAATACATTTTTTGAATTGATAATATGCCTGAAAAGCAATCTTGATAAGAGAATTGCCTTTCAGGCATATCTTTTGCTATAATGAAAAAAATACATCCACAGGAGGTCGAACCATGGAAATCCGCGTGCTTCGTTATTTTTTGACTGTTGTCCGAGAGGAAGGAATCAATCGGGCGGCAGAGGCTTTGCATATTACACAGCCGACGTTGAGCCGCCAGCTTGCACAGTTGGAGGAAGAGGTTGGCGTCAAGCTGTTTCACAGGGGCACAAAAAAGATTACCTTAACAAACGAGGGAATTTTACTGCGGCGGCGGGCGGAGGAAATATTAGCGCTGGTTGACCGGACAGAAAAGGAATTGATGGAACAGGATGAGTTGGTGGATGGGTGCATCACAATCGGCAGCGGTGAGCTGAGCGCTGTGCAGATTTTGCCGGAGGTCATCGAGTGCTTTCGGAAAAGATATCCCCTCGTTACCTTCGACATTTTTACAGGCAATGCCGACCTTGTAAAAGAGAAGATGGAAAAAGGACTGATCGACATCGGCGTATTGCTGGAACCGATCGATATGGAAAAGTTCGATTTTATTCGTTTGAAGGATAAGGAACGGTGGGTCGTTTTGATGCGACCAGATGACCCGCTGGCGGAAAAAGAAACGGTGAGCGTGAAGGATCTGAAGGGTGCGCCGCTGATTCTGCCAAGCCGAACCAATGTGCAGAACGAGGTAGTCAACTGGCTGGGCGATTCCTTTCAGGAAAGCAATGTCCTTTTTACCTGCAATCTGCCCACCAACGGCGCATTGATGGTGCAGAGAGGACTGGCTTATTCTCTTGTAATCGAGGGCGCGCTGCCTTTCTGGGACAAAGAGAAGATTATCTGCCGTCCTTTTTCTCCAGAACTGACAACAAACAGTGTATTTGTCTGGAAAAAACAGCAGCCGTTCAGTCCGGCGGCGACCAAATTTATTGAATATATAAAATGCTTTTTAGGTATAAACAGGCTATAAAAACCAAGTATTTGATATAACGTATCCTTTCCATTATAATGTAGGTGCAGACAAAAGCGTGTTCGCTGTGTTTTAGCACCTGCATTTTTTTGCTGTAAAAAGTGCGTCAGATACAAATTTTATTGGATAAGGAGGCTGAAGATGACATTAGCAGAAATTGAAAAACTACTGGATGAGCAAAGGATAACCAAGGAAGAAAAAATCCGAATCATCAGAAAAGCACGGTGTCAGCTGTTAGAGGAAATTCATTGTAAACAGCAGCTGCTGGATCAGCTGGACTATCTGCTTTATGAGATAAAGAAAGATTAACAGAGTTTTTTCGCAGATGAGCGATTCGAGAAAGGTGACTTTAAGATGAATGAATTTGAGAACATTTTTGAAAAGGGTTCCGTCAATCCCTATGGACAATATTTTATCGGTCGGTCGTATCTTGCTATGCTGACCCAATTAAACGGCGTGGGTGTTGCCAACGTGACCTTTGAACCAGGCTGCCGCAACAACTGGCATATCCATCACGGCGACAAAGGCGGCGGTCAGATTTTACTCTGCACCGGCGGACGGGGTTGGTATCAGGAATGGGGCAAGGAGGCACAGGAGCTTCACGCCGGAGATGTGGTCGCGATACCGGTTGGTGTGAAGCACTGGCACGGCGCGGCAAAGGACAGCTGGTTTGCCCATGTAGCCATCGAAATCCCCGGTGAGAACACTTCCAATGAGTGGCTGGAAGCGGTTTCCGAGGAAGAATACGGGAAACTGAAATAGAAATCAGTTTGACAGAATCAAGAAATGAACATGAAAAATGGAGGTTTCATGTATGAAAAAAGGAATTGTTCTTTTGCTCTCTTTTATGCTTATCTTTGTCCTTGCTGCCTGCACAAATTCCGCAGGTCAGACACAACCGTCCGACGAAAAAGAGGAATCTGTGAAGAGCAGCATATCAGAGGAAACCGCTGAATCTGAACAGCAAACGGCATCTTGATTTTATTGGCGATGTATCGTAAAATGTGTGTAAGAATCTTATCGGGAAACACAAAATCAACTGATCTACACAAAAATGGAGGTGCCTATGTCACAGACAACCAAACGGGCACTGGAAGCGTCGCTGAAGAAACTGCTGCTCCAGAAACCCCTAAATAAAATAACGATCAACGATATTGCCGAGGATTGTGGTATCAGCCGCATGACCTTCTACTACCATTTCAAGGATATTTATGATTTGGTGGAGTGGATCTGCATTGAGGACGCAAAACGGGCATTAGAGGGAAAAAGTACCCATGACAACTGGCAGGAGGGCTTTCTGAATATTTTCCATGCGGTTCAGGACAACAAGTCTTTTGTGCTCAATGTTTACCGCTGTGTCAGCCGAGAACGCATTGAGCAGTATCTTTATCCGCTGGTTCACCATTTAATGATGGGCGTGGTGGAGGAAATGGCTGTCGGAATGATGGTGAATGACAGTGACAAACAGTTCGTTGCGAGTTTCTACGAATATGCCTTTGTAGGTGTGATGCTGGAGTGGATCAAAAATGGCATGAAAGAGGATCCAAACCTCATTGTGGAGCGCACCAGCAAGCTTATCCAGGGCAGCGTCCTGAGAGCGATGGAGACATTCCGCACAGACAAATCCTTACAATGAAGGATAAATGATAAAAGATTTTACAAAATCCCCGCTGTGATAAAGGTTTTATCACGGCGGGGATTTTGTAAATTGTGAAAGAAAAAACTTTGTTTTATAATGATGCCATCAAACAAAAGAGCCGCAATGAGGCTCGAAGAAAGGATGGTAATTATGTATTATTCCAGTGGTAACTATGAGGCTTTCGCACGTCCCAAAAAACCGGAGGGTGTAGACCATAAATCATCTTATATTATCGGCACCGGTTTGGCTGCTCTCTCTGCTGCCTGCTATCTGGTGCGCGACGCGCAGATGAAAGGGGAACACATTCATATCTTTGAAAAGGACACTACCGCGGGAGGCGCTTGCGACGGATGGAAATTTGAGAATGTAGGTTATGTCATGAGGGGCGGTCGTGAGATGGATAACCATTTTGAGGTTATGTGGGATTTGTTCCGCTCCATTCCCTCCATCGAAACCGAGGGAGTCAGCGTATTGGATGAATACTACTGGCTGAACAAGGAAGACCCCAACTATTCTCTGTGCAGGGCTACGGAGAACCGCGGACAGGACGCGCACACCGACGGGAAATTTGCTGTCTCCGATCAGGCGGCAATGGAGATTATGCGGTTGTTCTTTACCCCAGATGAGCAGCTTTACGATAAGCGCATCACCGATGTCTTTGATGATGAGGTGCTGAACAGCAATTTCTGGCTCTACTGGCGCACCATGTTTGCTTTTGAAAACTGGCATTCTGCGCTGGAGATGAAGCGTTACATCAAGCGTTATATTCACCATATCGGCGGCTTGCCGGACTTCACGGCGCTGCGTTTTACCCGCTACAACCAGTATGAGTCGATGATTCTTCCGATGGTGAGGTATCTGGAAAGCCACGGCGTTCAGTTCCACTACAACACCAAGGTGGTCAATGTGGAATTTGACATTCAGCCGGACAGGAAGTTTGCCAAACGGATCGAACTTCTCACCGAAGAAGGTCAGACCTTTGTTGATTTGACGGAGGACGATCTGGTATTCATCACCAATGGCGGCTGTGTGGAAAATTCCGCAATGGGAGACCAGAACACCCCTGCGCCTTACAACACCGAGATGAAACCTGGCGGCGGCTGGGATATGTGGCGAAAAATTGCTGCGCAGGACCCAGCCTTTGGCAATCCAGATAAATTCTGCTATGATCCAGAGCAGACTAACTGGATGTCTGCAACGGTGGAGACACTGGATCAGCGCATCATTCCTTATATCAAGAATATCTGCAAGCGCGACCCATTCACCGGAAAGGTTGTTACCGGCGGTATCGTAACCGTTCGGGATTCCAGCTGGCTTTTGAGCTGGACCATCAACCGCCAGCCGCAGTTTAGGGAACAGCCAAAGGATCACTGTCTGGTGTGGGTATACTCCCTGTTCACCGACAAACCAGGAGATTATGTGAAAAAACCGATGAGAGATTGCACCGGCAAGGAAATTTGCATGGAATGGCTGTACCATCTGGGCGTACCGACAGACCAGATTGAGGATATGGCGGAGCACAGTGCAAACACAGTGCCTGTGATGATGCCGTATATCGACGCGTTCTTTATGCCGAGAAACGACACAGACCGTCCAAAGATTGTGCCCGATGGAGCGGTGAATTTTGCTTTCCTTGGACAGTTTGCCGAAACTGCCAGAGATACCATCTTCACCACCGAATACTCGATGCGCACCGGTATGGAGGCAGTATACACACTGCTGAATGTGGATCGCGGCGTACCGGAGGTATGGGGAAGCACCTATGATGTGCGCGATCTGCTGAATGCAACGGTCAAGCTCCGCGACGGAAAACCGATCACCGAGATGGATCTAAACTTTATGGAAAAGATGGTGCTGAAAAAGGCATTGGAAAAAATCGAAGGCACCGACATAGAAAAGCTGTTGAAAGCATATCAGGTCATTTGATTTTTTTAGAAAAGTGAAACTGCTGCCGGAAACGAAACTCGTTTCCGGCGGATTTTATAAAGGATAGGTTGTCTTGTGCAAACCAGCAGGATGATACCATTTTTGATGGGGGTTGTAGAATTCCTCAAAATAGGTAAAGGCAGTATAATCAGAAAAGGAGCGTTTTATCATGAGTGTATCAGTAACCATGAAAAAACTGGGCATTGAGCAGATGATGAAGTATCTCTGCAAAGATCCAGAGAAGAATCTTATCAAGCTGATGGATTGGGCGGATAAATTCAGCAAGGGTGAATTTGAAGTTCAGCGGGAAATCATCCGTCACGCCATAGAAAATCCAGACGACCCTTATTATCCATTTATCCGCCATGTTGTGAACGATATTGACAGCGATGTGCTGACCACCGTAGCGGTCAACTTCTTTATCAATGCAAATTTAATCGGCTGGCCAAAGCAGGAGCAGTATCGAAAAGAGTACAACTGCAACATTCCGTGGGCAATTTTGCTGGACCCGACCTCTGCCTGCAACCTCCACTGCACCGGCTGCTGGGCAGCAGAATACGGAAATAAGCTGAACCTCAGCTTTGATGAGATCGACGATATCATCCGTCAGGGCAAGGAGCTGGGTGTTTATATGTACATATACACCGGCGGCGAACCGCTGGTACGCAAGGATGACTTGATTCGTCTGTGCGAAAAACACGATGACTGCGTATTCCTGTGCTTCACGAACGCGACCCTCATTGACGAGAAATTTGCCGACGAAATGTTAAGGGTGAAGAATTTTATTCCGGCGATCTCTCTGGAAGGCGATGAAGCGGCTACCGACAGCCGCAGGGGTGAGGGTACTTATCAGAAAGTAATCAAGGCGATGAAGCTGCTTCGTGACCGCAAGCTCCTGTACGGCATTTCTTCCTGCTATACCAGCGCTAATTTTGAGGCGATCACCTCCGATGAATACTACCAGAGCCTGATCGACTTGGGCGCTTATTTCATCTGGTACTTCCACTATATGCCTGTGGGCAACGACGCAGTGCCTGAACTGCTGCCAAATCCAGAACAGCGCGAGACAGTCTACCGCCGCATCCGTCATCTTCGCGCGACTAAGCCACTGTTTGCCATGGACTTCCAGAACGACGCCGAGTATGTTGGCGGCTGTATCGCCGGTGGACGCCGATATCTGCACATCAATGCAAACGGCGATGTGGACCCATGCGTGTTCATCCATTATTCCAACGCAAACATTCGGGAATGTACCCTGCTGGAAGCGCTGCAAAGCCCTATCTTCATGGCATACCACGATAGCCAGCCTTTCAATGACAATATGCTCCGTCCTTGCCCGATGCTGGAGAATCCAGAATGCCTGCGCCAAATGGTAGAAAAGACCGGCGCTCACTCCACCGACCCCCAGTCGCCGGAAACGGCTGAGCATCTCTGCGCAAAATGCGACGCTTATGCTGCCTGCTGGAAGAAAGAAGCCGACCGTCTTTGGGCTGAAGATCGGGCGGCAAAGCAAAAATAGAAATCATGCCGCAGAATACGGGAAAATTCTGTGCGGACAGATTTACAACAAATCCTTTCATTTGATGAAAAAATGAATGTGAAATTGAAACAGAAAATTCGTCATGCTGCTTGCAAGCGGCAGGACGTGTTTTCTGTTTCAGAGCCAGCTTGCGTTCGGGGAATATTGTGGCTATAATAAGTAGGGCAATCGTGACAAAAATAACGATTTTCTCGGTGCGGCATATTTCTTTGCTTGTCTGCCGGTAAAAGGCGGCTGTTTTTCACACGCAATCATTTGACGGTGCGGTGAGGTCACATGAATAAGACAGCGCCAAAAAGAAAAAATAGAAGTATAACAAAGTTGAAAATAACAAACTCATGCCACGCTTGAAAATGGTGGCTGAATGGGCAAAAAACAACAGCAATCCCTTGGGGAAAAAATCACCGGTCTAAAGATTGAACGAACAGGAGGAACTTGAAATGTACGATATCATCATTATTGGAGCAGGACCAGCTGGCATCAGCGCGGCTGTTTATGGAAAAAGCAGAGGGAAAAAGGTTCTGGTATTGGAAAAGAAACAGGTGGGCGGTTTGATTGGAACGGTGTCCACCGTGACGCACTATACAGCAATCGAGCAGAAGGAAACCGGCAGCACCTTTGCACAGCGCATGAAAGAACAGGCGCTCGGCGCCGGCGTAGAGATTCGTTATGAAAATGTGACCGAGACAAAGCTTGCAGGCGAAGTTAAGAAGGTCGTTACCGAGCAGGGAAACAGTTATGAATCAAAAACCTTAATTTTGGCAAATGGCGGTTCCGGACGGATGCTGGGGATTCCGGGAGAAAACTTAAAAGGCGTCCGATTAAATGCGGCAAAAGACGGTTTGCAGTATCAGGGAAAGAATGTTTATGTCATCGGCGGAGCAGATGGAGCGGTAAAAGAAGCGCTTTATCTGGCGGAAATCGCCAAAAAGGTGACGATTGTCTGTGTGGAAGAGGAACTTGTCTGCATACAGGAATTTAAAGATAAGGTCGTTACCCATGATAATATCGAGATCATGCCGCATACAAGCCTTACGGCAGTATATGGCGATAAAGCGGCGGAGGAACTGGAATTTACCGATAACAAGACAGGAAAGAAGCAGCTCGTAAAGGACGCGGAATGCGGCGTATTTGTTTACGCAGGGATTGTTCCAAACACCCAGATGTATACGGAATTGAAGCTGGACGGCGGGTATATTCCAGTAGATGGTTCTATGCAGACGGAAATACCGGGCGTGTTTGCAGCAGGGGATATCTGCGTCAAAAAAATCAGACAGGTGGCGACAGCCGTTGTCGATGGTGCAATCGCAGGTATTCAGGCAGCAGCGATGTGCTGATATTTAAGGCAAATAAGAAGCGGAGGATGAAATCCCCATCTTACCAGATAAGTTTGGTAAGATGGGGAGAATCTTTGAAAGAAGGTTTCAGCACATCAGTGTGATGTAAGGAGAAAATGATGAGAGTAGAATATGGTATTTCAAGGGATATTGATTCATGGATGACGTTGGTAAAAGAAGTTAGCTGGAACTTTCCGGGGCTGGAAACACAGGAAGCATTGGACGAACATAAAGCCACCGTTCTTCGATTTATGAGCAAACGTCAGGCTATTTACGTCAAGGAAGAAAACAAGATTGCCGGTGTGATGCTGTTTTCGCGCGGACACAACATGATTTGCTGTCTTGCAGTTTCTCCTGATTACCGTCGGCGCGGTGTGGCTTCGATGCTTATGGATGAAGCCCTCCGCAATTTAGACAGAACCAAAGAAATATCCGTTTCCACTTTCAGAGCCGATGATGAAAAAGGTTCTGCGCCAAGGGCATTCTATGGAAAATATGGATTTGTAGAGGGTGCGCTGATGGAAGAGATGAACTATCCGAGTCAGGAGTATGTCCTTTATCCGCAGGGTTCGGAGCACAAGGACAGACAACTCGCCGTCAACAAGATGGTGAGTGAAATCAGCGATATTCTTATGGATTGCAAACCATCCATCTATTTGTATGGCTCTTGTGTTTTGAATGACTTTCGATTGGGATGGAGCGACATCGATATTCTGGTTCTGACCGAAAAAGAGATAACAGAAGAACAGGCGCAAAAGCTGGTAGGGCTCCGGCAAACAATGCTCCAAAAAGAGCCCGATAATCCATATTATCGTTCCTTTGAGGGAGGAATGTTGACGCTGGCGGCTTTCCTCAACGGAAAAACAGATCGGGTAGTATACTGGGGAACAAGCGGAGAACGAATTACCGACAGCTACATATTTGACAGCTTCAGCATGGCGG
>CAMNVW010000014.1 GCA_946563605.1 uncultured Clostridia bacterium
ACAAAGGTCTGGATATGCACCTTGCCGTCGCCTTCGGGCAGGTCAAAGGTAATCTTAATCTGACGCGGTTTGTTTGGATCCTCCCAGCCATCGCCGCCCATGACCTTCACCTTGATAACGGTTCCCGCCGGAACCAAAGCGTCCTCATTCGGGCTTTGCTCCAGAATCGTTCCAGGCTGTGCGGAACCAGCCACGATGTTTCCATTCTCATCTGTTTTTGGTTCCTCCTCTGCCACACACTCAATGCGCAGACGTCTGGTGGTCAGCAAGGTTTTTGCTTCGTGGAAATTCATGCCCACTACCAACGGAACGGTTTGATTCTGTTCCTGCGAGCCCAAGCTCACATAAACGCTGACTTCGTCGCCTTCGGCAACCTCTTCTCCGGCGCCAGGTGAGGTCATAACGACTGTTCCTGCTTCGTACTCGTTCGAGTAGGTCTCGGTCTCGCTCCATGTGATGTTCTTTTTGCTCAGTTCACGGAACACTTCGGTGGAATCCTTGCCGGCATAATCGTCCAGCACAATAATTTCCTTGCCGGTGCTGACCTTGACGCGGATGGTGGAATGTTCCTTTACCGTCAAGCCCTGATTCGGTGTCTGCTCATAGATTTCGCCTTCCTCATACAGGCTGCTTGGCGCTTTTTCCTCGACTTCAATCTTAAACTGTTCGCCGTACTTGCTTTTGATGGTATCATAGTTCATCCCCAGTAAATCAGGTACCTTGACGTTTGCTACCTGTTCAAACGGTTTATTGACTACGAACAACATTCCGATAAAAACACCTGCGGCAACCAGAAACGCTACCGCGATGCCTGCCATCACCGGAATGACCGGCAGCGGCTTTCTTTCATATTCTTCATCCTCCTGCCTGTACTGCGGGGAGGTCTTGTTTTTCTTCATCTGTTTTGGTTTTCTGTGTGTCACTTTCTGCTCCTCCCTTTGATGGCGAAGCTCATTTTGGATATGCACCTGCGGCGGCTGTTCGTATTTGTAGGAAAATACGATCGACGGATTTTTCTTAAATTCGTCGATGTCATGCAGCATCTCCGCCGCGGACTGATAGCGTTTTGCGGCATCCTTCTGCATGGCGCGCATCACGATTTCCTGCAAACCCTCTGGAATATCAGGGTTGATCGAACGCGGCAAGGTCGGCTGGCTTTGAATTTGTTTGATTGCAACCGATACCAGAGAATCTGCCTCAAACGGCAGCTTTCCGGTAAGCATCTCAAACATCAGCACACCCAGCGAATAGATGTCGCTTCGCGCGTCGGTGAACGCGCCGCTTGCCTGCTCCGGACTGATATAATGCACCGAACCGATTGCCTTGTCGGTGATGGTTTTGGTGTTGGAGCGCGAAAAACGGGCAATTCCAAAATCGGTGATTTTGATGGTCCCATCCGATAACAGCATGATGTTGTGCGGCTTGATATCGCGGTGGACAATGCCCTTGTCATGCGCGTGCTGAAGCGCTTTGAGGATCTGCACCGTGAAGTGCATCGCTTCTTTCCAGCGCAAAACGTGTTCCTGGTCGATATAATCCTTCAGCGTAATGCCATCAATATATTCCATGACAATCGACTGGATGCGGTTTGAAAAGATGACGTCATACACCTTGACAATATTCGGATGATCCAGCAGGGAGATTGCTCTCGATTCGTTGCGGAAACGGCGCATAAATTCGTCGTTGTCCATATATTCTTCACGGAGAATCTTGACAGCCACCACGCGGTTTTCCAGCACATCATATGCCTTGTAGACGTTTGCCATCCCGCCCACGCCGATCAGTTCCCTGATCTCATAGCGTCCGTCAAGTTTTTTTCCAATGTATTTATCCATGTAAAGTTGCCTCCTGCAAAGCGTTACTTACGGTACAGCATAACCGCTGTGATGTTGTCCGAACCGCCCTGATCGTTGGCGAAATCAATCAGTTCCTGGATACTGTTCTTATGCACGCAGCTTTTTAACTGCTCCGGCAATTTTTCCAACCTCAGATAATTGGACAGACCGTCGCTACACAATAAAACAATACTTTCTTTTTTCAGTTCATACATCTGATAGTCGATGTCCAGCGTATCTCCTACACCAATCGCGCGGGTAATATAATGCTTTTTAGGGTGATTGATGGCTTCTTCCTCGCTGATTTCTCCGCGGTCGATCATGTTTTGTACCAGGGTATGGTCGCGGGTAAGCTGCTTGACCGCCTTTTTCTCCACCATATAAATGCGGCTGTCGCCGATGTTGACGATGTGCATATTTTGCCCAATCACAACCGCAAGAACGAGTGTGGTGCCCATTCCGTGATAATCCGGATTTTCCTTTGCCATCGAATACACCTTTGCATTCGCCGCGCTGATGGCTGAAAAAATAACAGCCTTTACCGCAGCTTCGGTCATATTTTCGTTCACATCGCGGTGGAAAAATTTCTCTATCAGCTGGCACGCTGTTGCGCTTGCAACTTCGCCGGCATTTTCGCCTCCCATTCCATCGCAGACGATTGCGTAGCCCGCATTTTCCCCGACCCTTCGGCAGATAAAAGCGTCCTGATTCTGCTGACGCATCTTTCCGGTGTCGGTGGCTCCCATAAACTTAATCACGATTCTTCCTCCCCTATCCTTGCTGCTGGTCATACTCCCTTCTAAGCTGTCCGCACGCCGCATTGATATCTGCGCCCAGCTCCCGTCTGACCGTTGCGTTGACGCCTCTTGCCTCCAGCGCCTTTTGGAACGCTTCGATGCGCTGTCTTGATCCGCGTTTGAATCCTCTTTCCTTTACAGGATTGACCGGAATCAGATTTACATGCGCCGCCATCCCCTTTAATCTGTCCGCCAATTCGTTTGCGTGGCGCAGTTCGTCGTTGACGCCCTCGATCAGCGCGTACTCAAAGGAAATCCTGCGTCCTGTCTGTTTAAAATAATATCTGCACGCTTTTAGCAGTTCCTCCATCGGATAGCGTTTATTGACCGGCATGGTCTGGCTGCGGATCTCATCGTTTGGCGCGTGCAGGGAAATCGACAGCGTCAATCCCAGCTTTTGATCTGCAAACTCATAGATCTTATCCACCAGTCCGCAGGTGGACAGAGACAAATGCCGCAGGCTCAGATTATATCCTTCCGGCGACGAAAGGATGCGCAGGAATTTCATCACATTGTCGTAGTTGTCCAGCGGCTCTCCAATGCCCATCAGCACCACATTGCTCACGCGCTCTCCGCTGTCCTGCGTCAGGGTGTAGATTTCGTCGAGCATCTCGGACACGTCAAGGGAACGAATCCATCCTGCCAGCGTAGAGGCGCAGAATTTGCAGCCCATACGGCATCCCACCTGTGTGGAGATACAAACCGAGTTCCCGTATTTATACCGCATCAGCACCGCTTCCACGCAGTTGTTATCCTTGAGCCTCAGCAGATATTTTTGGGTACCGTCGATTTTGGAAACAAGCTTTTTGATGATACACAGCCTGTTTATGTAGTACCTCTCCATCAACTGCTGACGCAGTGCCGCCGGAAGATTGCTCATCTCGTCAAAGGAAGTGACCCGTTTTTCGTGCAGCCAGGAGTAAATCTGTTTGCCGCGAAACTTCGGCTGTCCCATCTCGGCAAGCTGCCGGTTCAGCTCCTCCAATTCCAGCGATTTAATGTCTATTTTGCCTTTCCAGTCAAACTGTTGCTCATGTTGCTCCAAATCAATCACCGCACCTTTTTCATACATGAAATAAAGAACCCGTCCGTATCCGCCATCTGCGGAAACAGCGTTACCCGCCATGCCTTTGGGTCTGTCAGCTTCGCCGCTTTTCTGACAGCCTCCGGCAGCGGACACGGCTCAAACTCTTCATGCTGCATTAAAAACGCATCTACCTGTTTTTCGTTTTCCTCTGGCACAAGCGTGCAGGTGGAATACACCAATGTTCCCCCCACTTTTACATAACGGGACGCCGTATTCAAAATCTTCGACTGAATCTGCGGCAATTCCTTCAGCTCCTGCGGATGTTTATATTTGATTTCCGGTTTTCGGCTGATGATGCCCAAACCCGAACACGGCACGTCACACAGCACGCGGTCAAAACTTCCAAATTCCGGCTGATAAACCGTACCATCCTGTAATCTTGCGTGAACAATCGAAAGTCCCAGCCGCTGTGCGCCGTCGGAGATTTTCTTGATCTTTTCCTCAAATACATCACAGCTGATAATTTCGCCGCTGTTTTGCATCCGCTGTGCAGTCGTAAAGGATTTGGACCCGGGCGCTGAACAGGCGTCCAGCACACGTTCTCCTTTTTGTGCGTCCAAAGCCGCCGCGCACAGCTGCGAGGACTTGTCCTGCACATGGAAAAGCCCCTGTTCAAAAGCTTTGAGCTTTTCGATGGAGGAAGTTGATGAAAGAAGGATGCAGCCTTCCAAATCGGGGTCGGGTTCTGCCTGCACCCCCTGCTGTAAGAGCTGCTCGATACACTCTGTCACGCTTACTTTCGTCGTATTGACCCGTGCATATAAGGGCGGACGTTCCAGCGAATGTTCCAACATGGCGATGGTGGATTCTTCGCCGTAGTTTTCGAGCAGATTTTTGATCATCCACTGCGGACAGGAGTAGCGCACCTCCAGCTTGCGCAGGCGGTTGCCCTTGACCGGCGGGATCTTCTTTTCATCCCGCAAAAAGCTGCGAAGGACTGCATTGACAAATCCTGACGCGCTCGATACCTTCATCTGCCTTGTCAGCTTGACCGCTTCATTGACCGCCGCCGAATCCGGCACGCTGTTCAAGTACAGCAGCTGGTACAAACTGATGCGCAAAATCTCCGCTACCTGCGGCGTTAATTTGCCGACAGGTTTTTTCGAGTATGCCCCGATAATATGGTCGAGCGTGAGCTTGCGCTCCAGACTTCCATAAAACAGTCTGCTCATAAAAGAACTGTCCACCGGCGAAAGTCCTGATTTTTTGAGCGTTTCATTCAAAACAAGGTTTGAGTATCCGCCCTCATAATTTACTTTTACCAGCGCCTGTACCGCGCTTTGCCTTGCTGTCATATTCGGCATGATGGACAATCCTTTCCTGATGTTTGTTGCAATATTTTTGAAAATTAGTCGTTGCGGCTTCTGTTTCCGAACAGCAGAATCAGTCTCAGAAGCTGTGCCAAGCTCGACAGCAGCGCCGCAACGTAGGTCAGTGCCGCCGCACCCAGTACCTTGCCTGCCATCTTATTTTCTTCGTTCTCCAAAATGTGGTATTCGTCCAATGTTCTGAGCGCTCTTGCGCTTGCGTTAAACTCTACCGGCAGTGTAACCAGCTGGAACAGTGCCATAGTCGCAAACAGCAGGATACCGATTTCGACCAGCACGCCGGAATTAAACAGCAGACCGATCAGCAGAATCGGCATCGACAGCGACGAACCGATCTGGGTGACAGGAACAATGGCATTGCGAATCTTAATGGGCACATATCCCGTTGCGTGTTGTACTGCATGACCGGCTTCATGTGCCGCTACGCCGATTGACGCAACCGACGCGCTGTTGTAAACGCTGTCCGACAGCCGAATCACATCCGACTTGGGGTCATAGTGGTCGGTCAGACTGCCGGCGATATGCTCGATACGGATGTGATACAATCCATTGTTGTCCAAAATCTGTCTGCATACCTGCGCTGCGCTCATTCCCCGCGCGCTTATAACGCGGCTGTATTTTTTGTAGGTCGAGCTGACGCGCGCCTGCGCCCACATTGCGAACAGCATTGCCGGCACAATCAAAATCCAGTAGTAACGGTCAAAATAATAAAAAAACATCGCTTTTCCTCATTTCCAATTTTTAAAATTTCGCCCCTGTCAAAAGAGCTTTATCTTTTATTATATTGGACAAATTTGAATGAGTTATGAAGAGTATATTCCTCTTTGGTAAACATCTCTTTTGCAAAGGGAAAAAATTTTTCGGACTATTCCCCCAGCTTTTGGGCTTTTCTGCCGCGCAAAAAGTCCTCGCCCTTCATCCGTTTGCCGCCCTCCAGCTGTACCTCAAGCAGCTCAAGCGCACCTTCTCCACAACCGACAATCAGTTTTTTGCTGTCAAGCACCTGACCTGGCTGCCCGTGAAATCCGTCTGCGATGACCGCTTTGTGAATCTTCAACAGTTTTCCGTCAAAGGTGGTGTGTGCGACCGGCCATGGGGACAAACCTCTGATCAGATTGTGCAGCTGCTGTGCAGGTTTTGCAAAATCAATTTTTGCGATTTTTTTATCCAGCATCGGCGCATAGCACGAAAGGCTGTCGTCCTGTTTTTCACGCGGCGCACACCCCTGCTCGATCAGATTGATGGTTTCCACCAAGGCGTCTGCACCGATGACCGCCAGACGGTCGTGCAGTTCGCCGTAGGTTTCATTTTCACCGATTGGCGTTTCCTTTTTCAGAATCATGTCGCCGATGTCCAGACCTTCCCCCATGTACATGGTGGTAACGCCTGTCACCGATTCGCCGTCGATGACACTCCACTGAATCGGACCTGCGCCTCTGTATTTTGGCAGCAGTGAACCATGAACATTGATGCAGCCATATTTCGGAAGTTCCAGAATCTCCTTTGGAAGAATCCTTCCGTAAGCCACCACCGCAATCAAATCGGGATTCAGTTCCTTTAAAATCGCAAGCGCTGTGCCGTCCTTCATCTTGACCGGCTGATACACCGGAATATCGTGCTTGAGCGCAATCTCTTTGACCGGCGGTGCAATCAGTTTATAGCCTCTGCCCTTTGGTTTGTCCGGCTGTGTAAATACGCCAACAATCTCATGCTGCGTTTCCAGCAGCTTTTGAAGCGATGCCGCCGCAAAATCCGGCGTTCCCATAAAAACGATCCTCATACAAGTCCCTCCCAGCTTTTTTGCCGAACGCTTATTCCAGCTCATCCTCGCGGAGCAGTCTGGACATTCTGTCTTTAAATACAACGCCGTCCAGATGGTCGTTTTCATGGCAGACCGCTCTTGCAAACAGTTCTTCGCCTTCCATCTCAAACCATTCGCCGTTTCTGTTCTGAGCTTTTACCTTCACATAGTTCGGACGCTCCACCAAGCCGTACTCGCTCGGGAAAGACAGGCAGCCTTCCGCCCCATTCTGTGTGCCGGAAGTTTCCAAAATTTCAGGGTTGACAAATTCCAGAATACCCTCGCCGACATCAATGACAAACACCCGTCTGAGCATTCCTACCTGCGGACCTGCAAGACCGACGCCCTGTGCCTGATACATGGTTTCTGCCATATCGTCCAGCAGCGTCCACAGCTTCTGGTTAAAGTCTGTTACCGGACGGCATTTTTTATGCAGTGTTCCATCGTTATCTGTGTCTTTTACAATATTGCGGATTGCCATAACAATCAACATCCTTTCGTGAAATTGGTTTATAAGTCGTTTCCATTTAAATCCACCCATATGTGGACACCTTTATTCTTCTTTTCGCTGTCAAATTCCCGAAGCAGTTCCCACATCAATTTGGAAAACTTCTCTTCCATGCGGCATTTGATCACGATATTGTACCGGTATTTTCCCGATACGCGTGCGATGACCGGTTCGCAGGGCTTCATCATCCGCAGCGGCAAGGTTTGATATTCCTCCGCAGCCTTCTGCCCAAAGCGTTGCGCAAACCACAGTGCCGATGCGCGCACAAATTCTTCGTTTTCGCCGGAAAATCCCACCTGGCACAAGGTACAGAACGGCGGATAAAGTGCAAGCTTGCGCACCTTGATTTCATCCTTGTAAAAGCTCTCGTAATTCTGCTGCGCCGCCTGCCGGATGACCGGATGCTCCGGCGAATAGGTCTGGATCAGCGCCCTTCCCGGCAGTGTACCCCTGCCGCACCGACCGATTACCTGCGTCAACAGCGAAAATGCGCGCTCACATCCACGAAAATCCTGCGAGTAAATCGACTGATCTGCGTTGAGCACCCCTACCAGCGTCACATTCGGGAAATTCAGTCCCTTCGCGACCATCTGCGTGCCGACCATGATCTGATATTTTCCTTGTGCGAAATCATGGAACTTGGTTTCATGCGCCATTTTCGACATGGTCGTATCCAAATCCATCCGCAGGATATCCGCCTGCGGAAAAATGCGGTTGAGTTCATCCTCGATGCGCTGTGTGCCGCTGCCGGTGTAGCTCATCAATTCGCTGCCGCAGTTCGGGCAGTCCTCACTTAAACTGCGCGAGTAGCCGCAGTAGTGGCACATCATCTGACGGTTCGCATGATGATAGGTCAGTGCAACCGAACAATTCGGGCATTTGACCACCTCGCCGCATTGGTTGCACTTGACCGCGGTGTGATAACCGCGGCGGTTGATGAGCACAATGCTCTGCTGACCTGCCTGCAAATTGTCCGCAAGCTCCGCTGTCAGCTCCTGACTGATATCAAAGCCATAGCTTTGGTTCATATCTACAATCTGCACCTTCGGCAGCTGATTGCCAAGATACCGGTGTGAAAGGGTCACCAGCTCTGTTTTTCCTCTTTGTGCCTGATAAAACGTTTCGACGCTCGGCGTTGCCGATGCCATCAGCAGCATCGCCTTGTGGTAACGGCAGCGTGCTTTTGCAACCTCTCTTGCATGATAGCGCGGTGCAGACTGCGAGGCATACGCGCCCTCCTGTTCCTCGTCAATCACGATCAAGCCGATATTTTGCAGCGGCGCAAACACCGCCGACCTTGTACCGACCACCACATCCGCCAAACCCTTGCGGATGCGCTTGTATTCGTCCGCGCGCTCCGCCATCGTCAAACCGCTGTGCAGCACGGCTACTTTTCTGCCAAAGCGTTTTCCAAACAATTCGACCGTCTGGGGCGTCAGGGAAATTTCCGGCACTAGGATAATCACGCCCTTCCCCTGACTGCGCACCTGCTCGACCAGTTTGAGATAGACCTGGCTTTTTCCGCTGCCGGTCACCCCGTATAGCAGCGCGGACAGCGTGCCGCTTTCTCTTTTTTTCTGCCACATCTCCCACAGTGCGTCCAACGCCTGCTGCTGCGAGGGATTGAGCGTCACCTGCTGCGGCTGTTCCTGCTGAGCCTGCTCATGGCTGTCTGCGTAAGGACTGCGGAAAATCTGTCTGCCGTAATAATTCAGCACCCCTGCCTGTTCCATTTTATCAATGGTTTGACGGGTCGTGCCGGCATAATAGCACAGCTCTTTCAGCGAAGCGCTGTCGCTTTCTTCCAAAATGCTGATTACCTTTTTTCTTGCCGCAGTCATGCGAAAATTTTCTGCGTCAAGCCTGCGCTGATAATCCTCACTCAGCCGCACCATAACGACCTTGCTATCCGCCGTTTTTTCGTGGACATCCTCCGAAAAAATGACGACACCGTCCCTGACCAGTTCCTGCAATGCCGGTGCATTTTTTGCAAGTCCCAAATCCAGCAGCATCTTTCCGATGTAAACCGGCTTTTTGCATTTTTTCAGATAGTCGATCATCGTCTCCTGAATCGGACTTAGCACGTCCGAAACCGGCGCTTGTTCGTTGAGCGAGCACATCACCTTGATTTTCATTGTCAGTCCGCTTGGAACCACCACACGCAGCGCATCATAATAGGTGCAGAACACCCGTTTGTGCAGCCATTCCATCAGCCAGAGCTGTTCTGTGTCCAGCAGCGGCTGATAATCCAATAGCATCCTCACAGGCTTGAGCGATTCATCTGCTTGTGCGTCCGTCAGCGAGACCACCATGCCCTGTCTTGCGCGGTTTGCTCTGCCAAATGGCACCAACACTCTGCACCCCGGCTGTATATTCATCTGCATTTCCTGCGGCACCGCATAGGAAAATGCGATGTCAAAAGAATAAGCGGCATTTTCTACCACAACATTCGCTATCATGCCGCCCCTCCCTCTTGTGTCTGCATATCACAAAAACGGGCAGCTTTTGTGCCGCCGCCCGTTTTGTTCCACTTTCGATCCATTTTGAATAACAATTCCTTGAAATTGTTATTCTGCGTCTTTCACCTTTACTAAATCCTTTACCCTTACCTTTCCGGAAGCAAAGTCATCCAACGCAGCTGTAACCGGTTTTCTTTCCATCGGCAGGTTGTTGTCTGCCCAATAATCTGCGATTTCTCTTGCGTGTCTTGCTACTGAAACAACAAATGCATAGTAGCTTTCTCCTTCACGAATAATCTGGGACATTGCTGGTCTAAGCATTCTGATTCACCTCATCAAGAAATTCTTTCATATTATTTTTATTGTAACGGTTTGCACTGATGATTTGATTGAGTCTTTCAACCGCCTGCTCAATCGTATCGTTGATAATAATATAATCGTATTCACCAGCGCATTTCAGCTCCTGCCGCGCGATGTTCAAACGGTTCTCCACCGTCTTTTCGTCCTCCGTCTGACGTCCTGTTAAACGGCTTCTGAGCTCCTCAAAGCTCGGCGGCGCAATAAAGATGAGCAGCGCGTCCGGACAGCTTTTCTTTACCTGAAGCGCACCCTGCACTTCAATTTCCAGAACAACATCATTTCCCTGTTCTCTCTGCTGTTCCACCGGCGCCTTTGGCGTTCCGTAGTAGTTGCCGTTGTAGCTTGCATATTCCAGCATACCGCCGTTTTGAACCGTCTGTTCAAATTCCTCTCGGCTCAGGAAAAAATACTGCACACCATTTTGTTCTCCCGGTCTTGGATTGCGCGTCGTTGCGGAAATGGAATAAGCAATCCTTTCACGGCTGGCAAGATACTGTCCAAGCACCGTTCCCTTGCCGACACCGCTCGGGCCGGACACCACGATCAGCTGTCCTTTTTTAGTCATCTTCCTCCATCTCCTCTTCATCATCGTCGTCATTCACACGGTTCGCAACCGTTTCCGGCTGCACCGCCGAAAGAATTACATGATCGCTGTCGGTAATGATAACAGCTCTGGTTCTTCTGCCGTAGGTGGCGTCGATCAGGCTTCCGCGTTCTCTGGCGTCAGAGATAATGCGTTTGATCGGTGCCGATTCCGGACTGACGATTGCAACCAGACGATTTGCGGAAACCATATTGCCAAAACCGATATTGATCAATTTCATCTCAAAACTTCCTCTCCCAAACCCAAACAGGGTTTCCTATTTTCTGCGTACAAGCGTTCTGTATAACATCCAAGGCAACTGCTCTTTTACACCCTTTTTCAAAAGCTTCATGCTGAATACAAGCGACGCTGCACACCACAGCAGCGCCCCTGTCTGCGGCAAGGAATCCTCTGCATAACGCAGATGACACCGTTTGCTCTGCTCTGTGGTGACGACGCTGCCGATTCCAAAGCAAAATTTTGCTTTGGAA
Source organism: uncultured Clostridia bacterium (assembly GCA_946563605.1). Lineage (GTDB taxonomy): Bacteria > Bacillota > Clostridia > Oscillospirales > Ruminococcaceae > Negativibacillus. The sequence continues at coordinate 11,250 of CAMNVW010000014.1, forward strand.
CAACGGTCTTTGTTCATAGGTTGTTCCTTCCCGTACGGTTTTGTTATTCGATATTCTGGATCTGTTCTCTGATCTTCTCAATCTCCGATTTCAGATCCACAACGACCCTTGCAATCTCCAGATCCTGTGCCTTGGAACCGATGGTGTTTGTTTCACGATTCAATTCCTGCACCAAAAAGTCGAGCTTTCTGCCGACCGGTTCGTTGGATTTGAGAATCTCTCTGAACTGGTGGATGTGGCTGTCTAATCGAACCGTTTCCTCCGCCACGGCAATCCTTTCGGCAAAAATAGCCGCTTCGGTGATGACACGCTGATCGTCCACGGTATTGTTCTGCAGAACTTCCTGCAATTTTGTATACAGACGTTTGGTGTAATTTTCCACCGTCTTTGGAGAGAGTTCCTCCACCTTTGCAACCATCTGTTCAATCAAGTCAAGGCGATACAGCAGATCCTGCTGCATTTTCATTCCTTCTGCAAGCCGCATCTGTACAAAGTTACCGACTGCTTCCTGTGCTGCCTGGCTGACAGCTTCCCAGACCTGCTCCTCATCTTCCTCTACGCGGATGACGCTGAAAATATCCGAAAAATGAGCGAGCTGCGAAACGGTAATATCATTTTTAACCTGAAGATCCTCCGACAATTCCTGCAAAGCGTTGAGGTAGGATCTCGCAAGGTCATGGTTGATCACGACCTGTGCGTCTGTTCCGCTGATGGTCTGAATACTCAGCGTGACATCCACCTTGCCGCGCGAAACGGAAGCCTTCACCAGATTTTTCAGTTTCTCTTCCAAATAGGAGTATGCTCTTGGAACGCGGGAGGAGTATTCCAGAAAGCGGTGATTAACCGAACGGATCTCTACTGTAATTTCCTTGTTTCCAATCACTTTCTGCGCACGTCCATAGCCAGTCATGCTTCTGACCGCTGTGCCAGCATTCTCCTGCGATTCCATTGTATTTGACTGCATACTTTCACGCTCCTCTCCCTGTAAGGGATTTTATCAAAGGCACTTGCGCTGTCTGTATCCATCGCAGACAGCCAAGCTTCCAAAAAGATTCACCGCAAACCATCTCAGGCAATTTGCGCCGATCCGGTCTGTTTTTCTATCTAAATATTTTACTATATTTAGCAATCCCATGTCAACAATACCACAACAATAAAATAGGCAGATTGTCCTGTACGGGATATTTTTTGCGCTTGATTCTTCCTTTTCCTTTCCCTCTCCGGTCTATACACAGTAGAGATTGGTGTCCCACGCAGGGATATACTGATAATGCCGCAGGTAAAAGCGATAGTCGGCGCGCATCGCTTTGATTTGCAGCGGAATCGCAAACAAATCCTCGCTGCGGTGGTAGGCGGCAATCAACAGCTTCGGACGGTCGCGTTGAATCACTTTTTGGCAGCCCTCCAACGCTTTCTTCTCTGCGCCCTCCACATCCATATTGATAAAAGTGACGGGTTCTTCCCCTGCCACATTATCCAGCGACTGTCCCCATACCTGCTTTATTTTCGTCTTTGCCGCACCCTGTACGCCGGTCACCAGGCTTTGCTCCCTCAGTGCGGACTGCCTGCCTGCTCTGCTGTCAAATTCCAGCAATTCGTGATGAGAGTACGCCGCCATCTGCACGCAGGTCGCCTTGTCCGCAAGCCCCATCTGTTCGACCGCGGCGCACAATTTGCGGTAGGTTTTTTCGTCCGGTTCAAAGGCGAACACCCGCTTGCAATCGCCCGCATAATGCAGCAGCTCCGCGATGGTATCTCCGCGGTATGCACCCAAATCCGCAAAGCTTTCCTGCGCACCCGGACGCAGGATATTGCGGTACGCTTCGTCGGTATCGGTGGTGCAGTCGGAAAGATATTCTAATTTTCCGCTTAACTTAAAATTCACGATGTCATGCAGCACCTTTTTGGACTGCTCGTCTGCAAGCATCTCTTCCACCTCGCGAAACTGTGCTTCGTGCTCCCTGACAAAATCCATCGTAAACAGATTGACCCCTGCTACCGGCACATCGGGAGCTAAAAACTCGTGCCGCTGTGCAATCGAATAGATGCGCTCCATCGTCGGCAAATCCCGAATCGCAAACGCCATCACAATCACAAAATCGTCGCAGCGCTGTTCGATGTCCGCCAGCTTTTCCATTTTATATCCCATGAAGATGTTGCCGCGCGCAAAATCATCGCTTGCAAACATCGCTGCCGGTACGATGCCATACTGTTTCATCACCTGCAAGATTTTGACCGCGCCGTCCCCCATCCCGTATACAACCACCGGTTTGCCGCAGTTTTGCAGTCTATGCCATACATCCTGTGTTTCCAAAATCCAATCCAGCACCCTTGTTTCTCCTCCGTTTATGTTGATAGACCAAGCTCTAAAATTATTGTCTACTTTCAGTATAGCACATCTTTGCGCACTCTCAAACTATTTGCGCGAAAGTTCTCCCGTCAAAAACTTTTCCCTTAGGAAAGATATTGACATTCCCCTATTTTGCCGTTATAATAAGGTTAAAATTTACGGGGGCATAGCGCAGTTGGGAGCGCGTTTGAATGGCATTCAAAAGGTCGTCGGTTCGATCCCGATTGTCTCCACCAAAAAAGCATCTGCATTTGCAGATGCTTTTTTCTTTTTATGCGCCTATATCTTTCCCTGCTGTTTATCATGCGAAAATCCTATTGACTGATTACGTTGTAAGTGTTGTACTTTCATTTACAGACTGGTCGGTCTGTTTTTTTATGCAGAGGTGATTTCATGAAGCAAAAACTGAAGAGCGAGTTAGCCCGTCAGCGAATTCTGGATGCTGCATTGCGTGAATTTTCCTCAAAAGGCTATGAGGGAGCGTCTTTAAATGCCGCCTGTGCAGAAAACGGCATTTCCAAGGGCATTGTTTACCACCACTTCAAGGATAAAAATGAACTATACCTGATGTGCGTGCAAATGTGCTTTGACAGCCTGACAGACTATCTGCAAGCTGCGATGGAAACCTTTTCCGGCACACCGGAGGAACGTCTGCGAAGTTACTTCGGCGCACGGCTGCGTTTTTTTGCCGAACATCCTCTCTATCTGAATCTCTGTGCGGATGCCGCATTCCAACCGCCAGCAGAGCTTGCCGAGGAAATCAGGATTCGCCGCGAAGAACTCGACAAACTGAGTCTTTCGGTGCTGACCGCTCTATTGGAAGAGAACAAGCTGCGGAGCGGATTTTCTATTTCCACCATTTCTGAGGACTTCAGAATGTATATGGATTACTTTAACATTCGTTTCCGCGACGCCCTGCATTAGGGCAGCCCTCCAGAGCAGGTGCTCCGAGAACATGAAGAAAG
>CAMNVW010000015.1 GCA_946563605.1 uncultured Clostridia bacterium
AACTTTTATTTTCGCTCACGCGAGCTAATCTGGAGGTGACAAAATGAATATCATATACCGAAAAATCATTCCCTCTCCAATGGGAAAACTGATGCTTGAAGAACAAAACGGCTGCCTTATCCGCATTGCGTTCGAGCACGATATTCCATCGGATATTGTACCAAACGAAACGCCGCTGCTCAATAAAACTGCGGATGAATTAAAGGAATATTTTTCAGGAAAGCGCAGAGAATTTGACCTGCCGCTTGCCCCTGTCGGAACCGATTTTCAAAAACAGGTCTGGGCGGCGCTGTGCCAAATTCCTTACGGCAAAACCATGACCTATGGGCAGATTGCCGCTTTGATAGGCAACCCGAAAGCCAGCCGCGCGGTCGGCATGGCAAACCACAACAATCCGATCCCCATTATCATCCCATGCCATCGGGTGATTGGCGCTAACGGAAAACTCACCGGCTACGCAGGCGGTTTGGGAATCAAGGAAACCTTGCTGAAGCTGGAAAAATAATCGGTGATTGATCGTCAATGCAAAATCTCCCACAACTCGAAAAAGATTTTCGAGTTGTGGGAGATTTATTTTCTGTCTAAAAAGGTGTCTGAATACCTTATTTCTTTTCCACTTTCTTGGAAAGCTGCAACTCCGGCAGGATGATCGACGCCAGAATAATCATGCCGCCAACCACCATGTTGATTGTCAGACGGTCATAACCCAAAGCTACCGAGAAGATGGTACCGAACAGCGATTCTGTCGCAAGGATAATCGCTGCTTTAGAAGAGTCAACGTGCTGCTGTGCGGTCGTCTGCAAAAAGTAGCACAAGCAGGTGCTGAATACGCCCAGATAAATGACTGCCGCCATTCCCTTCGGAGATGCAAACGCTGTAAAATTGCGGTCGGTCAGCATGAACATGATAAAACCGCAGACGGTGGCAACCGCAAACTGCAAGAATACAACCACCTTTGTGTCCATCTGTTTTGCAAGGATGCCGGTCGCAACGATTTGGCAGGCAAACAAAAATGCGCATAACAGAGTCAGCAGATCGCCCACCTGAAAGGAAAATCCCTGGGAGAAATTGAGGGACAAAATGCCGATGCCGATCAAACATAAAAACGAAGATACAAAAATTTTGATACTCGGACGTTTTTTGCTGATGACCCACCATATAAACGGAACCATTACAACATTCGATGCGGTGATGAAGGCGTTGTTGGATGGGGTGGTGTATTTCAGTCCCACGGTCTGCACATAAAACGCTAAGAATAAGAACAGACCAATCAAAATGCCGCCTTTCAGATGCTCGCGTTTTAAGTTCTTCTTCAAATCTTTAAAAAAGACGACGCCGATAATCAAGGTTGCGATTGCAAAACGCACGAACATGATGAAAGCAGAACTCAGCTGTGCATCCAACGCCATCTGCGAACCGATAAAGCCGGAGCCCCAGATGATCGCAACCAATAAAAGTAAAAATTTGCTTACGGTTTGTACTTTTTTGTTTTCCATATTTGCTTAAATTCCTTCCGCTGTTGATTTATGTATAATATATGGTATCACACACTCATTTTATCTGCAAGGACTTTTTCTCTTCATTTTCACAAAATTTTCTCCCTTGTGAAAAACAAGTGTATTTCTATTGATAGAAACGAAATCACTGCAAAAGCAAAGTTGCTGTACTATGGAAGAAATGTCGCTGCCACCGGCGCTAAAAACGCCGTTAAAATACCGGAGACTGCAATCGCAAGTCCGCTCATCGCGCCCTCGATTTCACCCATCTGTAAAGCTTTGGAGGTTCCAATCGCGTGCGCCGCTGTACCGATGGCGATACCCTTGGACATTTTGTCTTGAATATGGCATATTCTGCAGACGCTTTCGGCAATCAAACTGCCCACAATGCCCGTTAAGATAATGACCGCACCTGCAAGCGGAGCCATGCCGCCCAAAGCTGCCGCTACATCCATACCGATTGCGGTGGTGACCGATTTCGGCATCAAGGTAGCCGCCTGTATGTGCTCCATCTTGAGTATCCACGCCATCGCCATAATACTGCCAAGGCTTGTCAGGACACCCGATAAAATACCTGCTAATATCGCTACAACATTCTTCTGCAATAATTCCCACTTTTCATAAAGCGGTATCGCCAAGCTGACCGTTGCCGGCAGCAGCAAATAACTCACAGGCGATGCACTCGCTTTGTAGTCGGCGTAGGGGATATCGAGCGCACTCAATAATACAATGACAAAAATGCTTCCCAATAATAAAGGGTTGCACCATGCCTTTCCGGTTTTGCGGTTGAGCCATGTTCCCAACGCAAACGCGCCGATGGTCAGCAATACACCCCAAACCGCGCTGCTGTGTAAAAAATCAATCACGGCATCCTGCCTCCTTTGCGGAAATCTTTGCAGTGTTTTTGCGAGCGACCTTCTGTGTCACGATTCCCGAAACCGCCATGACCAGCGCGGTAACAGGAATGATTGCCAATAAACAGGGCAGCCACATTTTTCCCAATTCTTCGACGAGCTCCATTGTGCCAACCGCCGCCGGAATAAATAGCAACGGAAAAATGCCGGTCAAAAATAACCCTGTCTCCTTTACCTGCTCGAGTTTCACGACACCCGTTTTCAGCGCAATCACCAGCAGGATCAAGCCGTAAACACTTGCCGGAATCGGCAGCGGCAGCAGCTTTGCAAGTAATTCTCCCAAACAGCAAAACGCTAAAATGCGGCAAAACTGAAAAATATATTTCATCCAAAATCCCTCCTTTTTCTTCCATCAGGATTATAGCACAACAAAGAAACGAACTCAATCCAAAAACAAAAGCCAGCTTATCAAAAAAGGAGGGTAACTTCACGCAAGTGAAAGTTCCCGCCTTTTTTTGCTTAGAAATTTTAATCTTTTAATTGTGCCGTTCGTTCTTCAAATTCCGAACCCTCACGAAGAAATGCGTATTCTTCATTGTTGGCTAACTCATCGGTGATTGTTTTTTTCAGTTTGCTTGAAAAAGACGCAGAACTGCTGCCATTTGCATTTCGATATAATGGGCAATCCTGCGGATTCCATTCTTTTTTCATGGCAGGTAACATTTTTTGAAGAATAGCCAGGCTTCTATTCTTATCTTTTTTGACTAAAGCAAGCTGTAAATGGGCATTGCAGCACATCCACTCCGGAAAACAAAACTGACGGGCAACGGCTTCATACATATCTGCGAAAAAGTCTGCATCACTTTCCCGTTTTTCCTGCAATGCGATTTCCAACATATTTGCTAGAGCAGTTTGTATCTCAGTCGCAGCTTTCAGTACCCGACGTTCCCAAATCTTTTCTGCATCTTGGTATCGTTCCTGCCGCTGATAAAGGATTGCCAGTTGTTCCTCTTTGTCTATTGCGGAAAACGGCAATGAATTAACTAATTCCTCCGCCTTAACAAAATCTCCTCGATTGCGTGCATAGGAAATCAGCATACCGGTTGCGGTATCCCTTATTTCCGGAATTTCACTTGCGGCTAAACGTCTATAAAATGTTTCATATATTTCTCGGTATTGCTCCGCTTCAGATAGGTTGCAAAGCGCAAGTGCTCCCTCTAAATAAAGGATGACAGTACATATCAATTTTTCACAGGTGGGATATTCGTGTATTTTGTTGATTGCTTTTTGGAAAGCGGCATCATAGCCCTGCTTTTGGACTGTCTTGTCGACTTCGTGAACAAAATTTTCAATCTCGATGTCTGTTAAATCGTCATTGAAAGACATTAACGTGTTCAAGTCGATTTTAAGCAAACGTGCTAACGCCGGTAAAAGGGTTATGTCGGGATAAGTGCTGCCTTTCTCCCACTTATTTACTGCCGGTGTGGATACTCCTAAAAAATCTGCAATTTGCTCTTGTGTTAAAGATAACTCTTTCCGCTTTTCCCGAATAATCTGATTGATTTTCATAGCAAACCTCCTTCGTGTTTATGTCTTTATGATAGCAGGACAGGCTTTCAAACACAATAGAGCCGTTGTTAAGCTGCGGAGCGAAAAAATTAACCAAAAGTTAAAAGCGGAATCGTCTGGATTTTATCTGCCCAATAAATGGGAAGTTATCATTTTCTTTTTATTCTGCTTTCATATTTGTACTACTTTATCGCACATGAGCATTGTCATCAGGATGATACAACACCGAAATTTACCGGATTCCGTCCCATTCATCTAAAAATTCTGAAATGTGGATTTTCATATAATCCTCTCTTTGTTCTGCAATCTTTTTGGCTGTGTCTGTATTCATCAATTCTTTGATTCGGAATAGTTTTTCATAAAAGTGGTTAATCGTTGTAGAAACATGACTTTGGTATTGAGTAGCATTCATATTTACAATTGGTTTTATCTCAGGGTCATACATGATTCGATGATGGCTTCCTCCATAAGCAAAAGCTCTGGCAATACCAATAGCTCCCATAGCATCTAATCTGTCTGCGTCCTGCACACACTTCCCCTCGATTGTTTCAGGCTCCGTGGAATCTGTTCCTCTGAAAGACACTTCAGTAATAATATTGCATATCGTCTTTATCATTGCTTCTGATACACCCTGTTTTCTTAAAAAGTCAATCGCTCTGTTCTTATTTACATATGTTTTAGGCGATAATTTGATGTCATCAACATCGTGCAGCAGTGCGGCTAATTGAACGATTATTAAATTTGCATTCTCCTGTTCTGCAATTCTCGTTGCCATTTTGTATACTCTCAAAGTATGAAAATAATCGTGCCCGCTGTAATCATCATGAAAAGTATTTTTAACAAACTCAATAGCATCTTTAATAATCATTTCATTCATAAGAGACTCCTGTCAATCCTGACTTGCAGGCGGAATTATAGCACAACCAATAAACGAAAAGTTGACGCTTCATTATTCGGCATACAGATAACAGTTTTTCACATGGTCATTTACCATTCCAATCGACTGCATATAAGCATATATGATCGTACTACCTACAAACTTAAAGCCACGTTTTTTCAAATCCTTGCTGATTCTGTCTGAAAGCGGCGTTGTTGCAGGAATTTCATTCTCTGATTGAAAATGGTTGTGGATCGGCTTGTTGTCAACGTAAGACCAAATAAACGCATCAAAGCTGCCATACTCTTTCTGGATTTTGATAAATTGCTGTGCGTTCACGATTGCCGACTTGATTTTCAATCGGTTGCGAATGATTTTGGCATTTTGCATCAGCTCATCAATTTTTGCTTCATCGTAAAGCGCGATTTTGTGGTAATCAAACTGGTCAAAGGCTTCCCGAAAAGCCGCTCTTTTATTTAATATCGTCAGCCACGACAGCCCAGCCTGCATCCCTTCCAGAATCAGCATCTCAAATAATTTCCCATCATCGTGAACTGGTTTTCCCCATTCCTTGTCATGGTATTCCTTATAGAGATCCGTCGTTGCCCACGAACATCTTTCTACATCACCGTTTTTCATAAAATCCTCCATTTTGCAAATCCCGATTTGCCGCATTGAAACGAGCAAAGTATATCACCAATCCGAACGATGTTCAACCCATTTTTATCATAATCATCACAACTGTTTTATCGACTCGTCAGCCGTTCAATCTTCTCAAAACAAAAAAACGAAGAAACCGCATAAGTAAGCGGAATCTTCGTTTTTGTTTGGTCTGAGTGGCGGGACTTGAACCCACGGCCTCTACCACCCCAAGGTAGCACGCTACCAGCTGCGCCACACCCAGATTGATAAAGGCATTATAGCATAATCCCACCTAAAAATCAAGAGCGAGGTTTCCCGAACTCTATCGAAGAAAGCTTATGGTAAAACAATAATTTTTTTCACAATCTATTGTTTTACGAACCGGCTTTTGTCAACGCCGCAGATCGGGCAGACAAAGCTGTCTGGTTCTTTGGTTAAATCGCCCTCATACACATAGCCGCAGATGCTGCAAATCCAACGCTCGCCCAAAACCTGTTTTTCCTCTTTTTCCTCCGGCTCAACGTAGGAAGGCGCGTTTTTCGGTGCACCGCCTTTGATGACCTCGTGGTAATAACGATAGCTCATCGGCACTGTGTCGGCAATTGCAAACGCATCCTCCACCGATGCCAAAATGACCATATGGGTCGGTGTTTCTGTGACGGAAACTACCTTGCAGAGCATCGCGCCGCAGCACTGCTCCTGCAATACCGGCAAGCCTTCCTTCAGTTGATAGTCGATTCCCTCATACTTATCGTTATCTCTTCCCGAAGAAAAGCCCAGCTTCTGGATAACCTCTTTTCTGGTCTGCTCTGAGAGGATCGAAACTGAAAAGTTTTTGTTTTTCTCGATCAATTCCCATGTGTAATTATTTTTGTTCATGCTGACTGCCACAATCGGATTTTCGCTTGTTACCTGAAAAACCGTGTTGACAATGCAGCCGCAGGGACGTCCGTTGTCCTGCACACCAATCGCATATACTCCGTAAGAAAGCTGTCTTAAAATCTTTTTATCCATATGATCATTCACTCCTTCGTTGATTTTTACTCCATTGGCTCCTGTTTTGGCGGGTCATCCAGCCGCAGATGGGTGCATACAACACTCTTGCCGTGGATATCGATAACGCCGTAGGTCGGATAGATCGGACCACGCGGACTGCCCAAACTGCCCGGATTCATAATGTGGATTCCGTCGCGGTACTCATAATACGCCTGATGAGTGTGTCCAAACAAAAGGACATTGATTTCCTTTTTCTTCGCTTCGTCCAACAGCTCGGTCATGTCGTATTTTACTCCCCACTGATGTCCGTGGGTGCAGTAAAACTTCACGTCTTTCACGTAGGAGATCAGAATATACTCGTCATCGGAACCAAAATCACTGTTTCCACAGACACACCAATCCTCTTTGGGAATGCCTCTCATCGCCGCATGAAAATCCCTTGTCCCATCTCCGAGGAAGATGAACAGTTCTGCGTCCGGCTGCTGAGCAATCACCTGTCTTACGCGGTCAATCCTGCCATGGGAGTCTGACATTACTACAATTCTCATCTTTCACCCTCTTTTCCTCTATATCTTATTATCTTACAATCTCGCCCAATTTGCAACCAAAGAAACAGTTTATTTTTATTTTCTCATTTCAAGGTATCATACGCGCTGAAAAATTCCCTGTTCCCCAGCCGAAATGGGGATTTTAGGAAACTTTTCCTCTTTGCTTACATATAGTAAAAAAGAATTGATTTTATAAAAAAAATCCGCATTTGCGGCAGGAAATGGAGTGACCCACTATGTCCAACTATCAGCAAATCTCCCCGCAGCAGCTTGACCTTCTGTTGAAGATGGCTGGCAAACAGCTTCGCATCGACCCGAACACCCTAAAACAGCAGCTGGAAAGCGGCGATTTTTCCTCCATCAGCGCAAAGCTGGGCGGACAGACAGGGCAGCAGCTGAACCAGCTGCTGTCCAACCCACAAAAGGCACAGCAAATGGTTTCGCAGATGGATCTTCAGCAGCTGCTCAAAAATCTCAAATAACCCCTCTTTAAAACTGCAAAGGAGTGAAACACCTTGTCCCAGAACGAGAACAGCAACGACATCGGCAGTATGATTTCCCAGCTGCTTTCCGACCCGCAAAAGGTGCAGCAAATTCAGCAGATGGCTTCTTCTCTGGGGCTGGGTGCCGCTCAGCCCCAGAACAATCCTTCGCCGGATTCCCCGTGGATGAACACCGCGCAGAACAATTCCCCACCCAACGAGAATCCGCCGCAAAACGGCATGGATTTTTCTTCCCTGCTGCAAAATTTTAATAATACAGCGCCAAATTTTTCAGAACAAAATTTTAATAATGCTTCCCAAAACAATTTTGCTTTGCAAAATGGTACAAACCCTAACAATATGCCGCCGTTCGATTTGTCGAAGCTGATGGGCGCATTGGGGCAAAACCAAAACCAAAACCAAAACCAAAATCAACCGCAGAATCAGGCGCCGCCCTTTGATATCGGCGCCATCATGAAGATTCAGCGCGCCATGCAGATGTTTACCCAAAGCAATCCAAGGGTAGATTTTCTGCGCGCCATTCGTCCGCTGCTCTCCGAAAAGCGCGCCAAAAAGGTCGATGACGCCATCCGAATCATGCAGCTGATTCAGGTGCTTCCGCTGCTCAAGGAAAGCGGATTGTTTTCGTTTGGGGGTGATGGTCGATGAGATGGGATACCCCCAAAGGACACGCACAGGAATATTCTGCGCAGGAATTGGAACGAATGCAGCAGGACGCCATCGAACGGGTACACCAGATGCAGCGGCGTTCCGAACAGGTGCTGCGCCGTTCGCCGAAAGCACCTTCCTTTTTTATCGAGGACAGCAAACCGTCCAAACCTGCCGAAGAAGCACCTCAGCCCTCCTTTTCTGCCGCCGAACAGCCAAACCCTGCACCGCCGCCGCAACATTCTCAAAATATGACGCAGCGACCGACCAGCAGCTACCATCCGCATCAAAACACACCGCCAAATTCGCCTCTGCAAAACATTCTTCCTCTTGCGGAACAGGCAACAGGCACGCTAGACAAACTGCTTGCCGCACTCAACCTCGACCAGGAGCGGCTGATGCTTCTCGTTTTAGCCTTTCTTCTTTACAGTGACGGCGGCGATCAAACGCTTTTGCTTGCGCTGCTCTACCTGTTTTTATAGGGATTCGGTCTGTCCAAAGATAAAAAACTGTTTTTTTCATTGACAAGTGACAAGAATCACAGTAAACTAAATTTATAGGTGTTTTTATGTGAAAGCATTTTTTAAAATCAACTGTGTGTTTCAAATAGAGGAGGTATAATATGGCTCAGTCATTGATTCCTTTGTACTGCCTGTCTGGATTTGTCGGCGTTGGAAAAACCACCGCACTGATGAGTATTCTCCGGCAGCACCCAGAAAAGAAAATCGGCGTCATCTTCACCGAGCCTGCCGTTTATCTCAAGGAGGCTGACAACGTCTGTGTCGAATGTCTGCCAAACGGCTGTGTACAATGCGTCTGCGTGGAGGAAGCGATCCCGCGCGCATTGGAGTATATGAAAGAAAGCCAGCCTGAGATGGTGTTTATCGAAATCTCCGGCTTGTCCGATCCGCTTCATGTTAAACATATTTTGGAAAGCAGCCACGACAGCCTGAGTCTCTACCAGCTTCAGGGCATCATCTGTCTGGTGGATGCAGACAACTTTATGGAGCAGATTCGCGACGTTGAAATGGTCAAACGTCAGCTTTCCCACTGTCACCTTGCACTCATCAATAAGGCGGATCTTGTTGCACCTGAACTGCTCACTGTGCTGCAAGCGCAGATTCGCCGCATCAATCCTGACTGCGAAATCGTCAGCTGTTCCTTCGGCGGCTTCAGCTTGGAGCTGCTGGAACACGACCTGCTTTCACGTGCAACCACAGACAGCGAATGTGCGGATAACGCAGGCAATCCTGATTCCATCGTACTCAGCTGTCCGCAGCCGCTGGAAAAGGAAAAAATTCTTTCCCTGCCCGAACGTTTCAAACCGGAAACCTACCGCATCAAGGGCTTTTGTTTGTTAGAGGACGGCTGGAGTCAAATCGATGTGGTCGGTTCACGCATCAGCTTTACACCGTGTATCCCACATTCCTCGTCCAGACTGATTTTTATTTCCAAAATCGGACACGCACTTTCCCAGCCGCTGACCGACTTCTGGAACGAATCAATCGGACTTCCAATGCAGCTGCACGATTAGCAGACGGTGTTGCAGTCTGTTCTTCACTTTCTACGGTTTCATCTTCATATGTTTAAGCTATAGAACCAAATAAAAACACATAGCAAGGGAGGGACTTTCTGTCGAAGGTTCCTCCCTTTGTGCTTATTTTCGCATCGTTAAAACAGAAAACAATCCGGTGTCAATTTACCCTTTTAAATTGCACCTGCCCTAAAGATGTGGTATCATAATCATATAAGGGACATTCATCTTCAAATTCAAATTGATTTGTTTTTAGGAGGCGCATCCTGATGATAGATTATCAAAACACACAAACTTCCATCTTAGATTATCTGGAAGAAAACCGCAAACGTTATCTTTCTGCCGTCCGCGAATTGGCGCAGATTCCGGCTCCGTCTGGTCATGAAGAAAAACGCGCACAGTGGTGCAAGCATTATTTGGAATCTTTGGGGGCGACCGGCGTATACATTGATGATGCGCTCAATGTGATCTTTCCCTTTCATGTTGAAGAAAACACCGGCGACCTGTGCGCTGTCCTCGCCCACACCGATGTGGTTTTTCCTGACACCGAACCGCTGCCCTTCCATGAAGAGAACGGACGTTTTTACGCTCCAGGCGTCGGCGACGACACTGCCAACGCCGTTGCAGTGATGGAAATGGCTGGCATGGCGCTGAAACTCGGGCTTACACCGAAAACCGGTATCCTGTTTGTCCTCAACTCCGGCGAAGAGGGGCTTGGCAACCTCAAAGGCACCCGCCAGCTGATGAAAGATTTTAACGGCAGAATTTCCCACCTGTACGTTATCGACGGCGGATTAAAAACGGTTGTCACCGACGCAGTTGGCTCTAAACGCTACCGCATCACCATCGAAACCGAGGGCGGACATTCTTTCCGCAACTTCGGAAACCGCAACGCCATTTACTATGCCGCTAAACTCATCGATACTTTTTACAGCCTGAAAGTACCGGACATCGGCATTACCACCTATAACATCGGGATGATAGAAGGAGGCACATCGGTCAACACTATCGCGCAAAGCTGTTCTATCATGTATGAATACCGCTCCAACCGCCGCGAAGGACTTGCTTATATGGACGCTTTCTTCACCTCTGTCATCGAGTCGTTCCGCAGCTTTGGCATCAAGGTAGAGGTAACGCTGCTTGGCGACCGTCCCTGCAAAGGCGAAGTTGATCCAAGTAAGTTAACCGACATCGTTATGAAAGCTTCCGAAAAATATGGCTATCACCGCTGTGAGGAAGCCGGCTCCACTGACTGCAACATACCTCTTTCGATGGGGATTCCCGCCGTATGCTTCGGCGTATATGAAGGCTCGGGCGCACATACACTCGGCGAATGGATCAACGTCGAATCCACGCGTGACGGTATGAAGATCCTTGCACAGGTTATTTTGAGCGAAATGCGCTGATTTTTCTATTACATCTCACCGCTTCTTGCGGTCAGATTTTTTATCCGCATCTCCACCCCTTTTTCCAACCATACAGTTTGTATGCAGGAGGATTCTTATGGAAAATACAATCGACCTGACAACACAGAATATTTTTGTAAACCGCGAATTAAGCTGGCTGGAATTTAACCGCCGCGTGCTGAGCGAATCGCTCAACACCAGGATTCCATTAATGGAGCGGCTCAAATTCCTTTCCATTTATTTTTCCAATCTGGATGAATTTTTCATGGTCCGCGTCGGCTCTTTGCACGACCAAAGCATCATCGAACCCAACAAGCTCGACGATAAGACCAATCTCAACGCCGCCGGACAGATCGAGGCGATTCTGAAAAGAGTCGGTGAAATCAGTCCTACCGCGGAACGCGCATGGGAATCCATCCGGCAGGAGATGAGATTGCAGGACATCGATGTTTTGGACATCCATCACATGAGCAAACTGGATGAACAGATCGTGCAGAAATATTTCAGCGAGGAGATGCGTCCGCTGCTCTCTCCGCAGATCATCGACCGTCAGCATCCGTTTCCGTTTTTGAAAAATAAAGAACAATTTATCGCCGCTGTTTTGGACGGCAAAGGTGAGGGCTTCCGCCTTGGACTGGTTCCGTTTTCCCAGCTGCCGTCTTACTATATCTTCAATATCAACCAGCGCAAGAAAATTCTGTTCACCGCCGATGTGCTGCTGCACTTTGCGCCTAAGCTCTACGGCAAACAGAAAGTGGTGGAAAAACACATCATGCGCGTCACACGCAATGCGGACATTACGATGGACGAAGGCTTGTATGATTTTGACATCGACTTCCGCGGCGTTATGGAAGAAATGCTGAAAAAGCGCAGACGCTTGGACGTTGTCCGTCTTCAGTGTTCTTCCGCGCCCAGCGAAAAACTCAACGCTCTTTTGTGCAAAAAGTTAAAAGTTTCCCCAGAGTGTATTTTAACAAGCTCCATCCCACTCGATTTTTCGTTTGGTTTTTCTCTGCCTTCTGCGCTCGATCCGTACAAATCTCAAAAAAACTGGTATTACCATGAGGCCAAGCCCTTTGTTCCGGTTGATTTTGCCAAAGGAGATGCCGGCGGCGCACTCAACTACCTGCAAAATCACGACCTGCTGCTCAGTTTCCCTTTCCACAGCACAAAACCGTTTGTCGATTTGCTGTATGAAGCCGGAGACGATCCGAGCGTGCTCTCCATCAAGATTTCGCTCTATCGCCTTGCCAATCACAGTAAGATTGCCTCCGCATTGGCGCACGCCGCCGAAAAAGGCAAAGAGGTGCTGTGCGTGCTCGAGCTGCGCGCAAGGTTTGACGAGCAGAGCAATATCGACTACGCGACCATGCTCGAAGAAGCCGGCTGTACCGTTATCTATGGTTTAAGCGATTATAAGATTCACGCAAAGCTGTGTCTCATTACGCGCAAGGTACACAATCAGATTCAGTATATCACGCAGGTCGGCACCGGCAATTACAACGAAAAAACCTCCGAGCTTTATACCGATCTTTCCTTTATCTCCTCCGACCCTGCGATGGGCGAAGATGCAACCCATGTTTTCCAGGCACTTTGTATGGGCGAGGTTGTCGACTCCACCAAGAGCCTCTGGGTGGCTCCGTACTGCTTTGAACCCAATGTCCTGCAATACATTCAGCAGCAGATCGACGCCTGCCGCGCAGGTAAATCGGGGTATATCTTCATCAAGGTCAACTCTTTAAACGATATGGAGGTCATGGAAAAGCTGATCGAAGCTTCTCAGGCAGGCGTGCGGATTGAAATGGTCATCCGCGGTATCTGCTGCCTGTGTCCGGGCATCGAGGGTTATACCGATAACATCCGTGTGAAAAGCATTGTCGGACGGTATCTCGAACACTCCCGCATCTTCATCTTCGGCGAAGGCGATGAACAGCGCATCTTCATGGGTTCGGGAGACCTGCTCAACCGCAATACCCGTCGCCGCGTCGAGGTGTTCGCCGAGATAAAATCCGCTGATGCGCGCCGCGACATTCTGTGTCTGGTGGACGCCATCCGCATGGACAATCAAAACTCCTGGCAGATGCTCCCCGACGGCAGCTATATCAAGGACACCAGCGAGCATCTGGAACCTTTGGATTCCCATGTCTATCTGCACCGCTACTTTGAAAAACCGCTGGAACTTCCGGTGAAAAAATCCTCCTTTGCAGACAGGCTGCGCGGATATTTCCAGAGAAAGTAAATTCTACGAACAAAAAATTTTACCGAAAAAATTTCGATAAAATAAGGAGAATCATCATGCGCTCCATTCAATACCGAAAGCTGACCCTGTCAGAAATTTCCCCCGAGCTCTTTTCCCACTTTGACCGCTACCAAAATGTTACCCGCTGCTGGCGCAAAGAAAACGGAAACTGGGTCTTAAAGGATATCGCCTTTGTCGAACAGTGGGACGCGCAGGATTATCTTGCGCTTTGCAGAAAACTTCAAAACACTCTCCTCACCAGCGGCACCGTGATTGCCGGC
>CAMNVW010000016.1 GCA_946563605.1 uncultured Clostridia bacterium
TTGGTTACTTTTGTCGTTAAACAAAAGTAACCGCGGGAGTGGGCTGCGTAAGCCCGAAACTTTGGGGGTGTGGGGGTCGCAACCCCCACAATAATTTTCCCAGCTTCTTGAAGCTAAAAATGAGGGAGTGGCGCAATCAGCCCACATCTAAGGGGGCTAGGGGGTGAAACCCTCTAAAAAACTTCCGACCTTCTTGAAGGTCAAGGTGTGACCTTTAATCTGGAATCTTGCGGAGCAAAACATATCCGATGATAAACAGCACCAGCAAAGCAAGGATGCCATAGGTGGAAGAACCAAACGCAAAGGCGCAAAAGGACATCAGCAGCGGACCGAAAAAGTCTGCGAATTTGCCGAAAATGTCGAAAAATCCAAAATATTCGTTGGACTCGTTTTTCGGGATGATTTTGCCAAAGTAGGAGCGCGACAGCGACTGGATACCTCCCTGTGCCATGCCCACAACCACAGCCAGCACCCAGAATTCCCAGTTTTTGTCCAGCTGATAGCCGAACAGGCAGATACCGCAGTAAACCAGAATCGAAGCGCGGATCACTTTGAGCGTGCCGAATTTTTCGGCTAAGGTTCCGGCGAAAATAGCGCATGGGAATGCGACAAACTGCGTCAGCAGCAGCGCCAGAATCATGCTGGAAGCGCTGATACCCACTTCGCCGCCATAGGTGGTTGCCATCGAAATGATGGTGTAAACGCCGTCAATATAGCAAAAATAGGCGATGATAAAATAAAAGACGTTCGGTGTCTTGCGAATCTTTTTAAGCGTGGAAGCTACACGGGAAAAGGCGTGTCTGACCTGATCGGCACGCTGTTCCAGATAGTGCGTTTGGTTGACATTTTTCAGCAGCGGAATGGTCAGACCTACCCACCAAACAGCGGTGATGATAAACGAGATCTGGGTAGCTGCTTGGGTGGATAAACCAAACGGACGCACAAGAATCAACACAATACCGATGGTGAACGGGATACAGCTGCCGATATATCCTAAAGCATATCCGTAGGAGGAAATGCGATCCATGCGGTCATCCGAGGTGACATCCACCAGCATGGAATCATAGAAGATACTGCACGCGCTGTAACCGATACGGGTCAGCACAAACAACAGCAGATAGACAATCCAGTTGCTCGAAAAGGAGAGCAGCAGCAGTCCCAGAACACCGATGACAAGAAAGACCGAAAACATTTTTTTCTTCATGCCCTTGTAATCGGCAAGCGCGCCCAAAAATGGAGAGAGCACCGCCAGAATCAGAAAAGCGGTCGAAGTGGTCAGTCCCCAGATACCGGAGGCGGTAGCCTGAGAGACCTTCTGCTCGGCGAGCGAACGGAAAAAGATTGGGATGGTTGTGGAAATCAGCATCGTAAAAGCGGAATTTGCAACATCGTATAAAATCCAGCTTTTCTCTGGCTTTGAAAGTGTTGACATGGTGATCCTCCTGCGGTTAAATAAAATGATACAAATGATACATTTGTTACTTGACAGCATAAAACATTTTTTTTTTGCTGTCAAGTGCTGCACAGATCTCCTTTTCGGGGGGTGCGCTTCCTGCTGCTGGTGTTTAGGAAAAAAATTGTCCTTAAAAGGTGGAATTTTTTGCAATCAGTGGTATAATAAAAAGGAGGCAAAATCTTTTTGCTTTTTCATTGATGCAGACAAAGAAAGGAAGGTTGTTGATTTATGAAACTGTATATTTCCGTAGATATGGAAGGATTAGCAGGGATCACCCATTGGAAGGATGAATCGGAGGAAAGAGAACGTTTCCGCAAAGCGATGAATCAGCAGGTGGAGTGGGTTCTGGAAGGAATTGCCGCAAGCGACCGAAACGAAGAAATCACTCACATTATGATTGCAGATTCTCACGGCGGCGGAGAAAATCTGTCCTATGACCTTTTGAGCGAAAAAGACGGACGTGTATGGCTCATCAGCGGTAGTCCACGTCCACAGTACATGATGCCGGCGATGGACGACAGCTTTGATCTGGTATTTTTGGTTGGTTATCATGGCGGTGCGGGTCAGCCGGCAAGCTCGATGGATCACACCTATTCCAGCGCGGCAGTTCAGAATATCTTCATCAACGGCAAGCTGATGAACGAAGCAACCATCAACGCGGCTTATGCCGGTATCGTCAACAAAGCGCCGGTTGGACTGGTCATCGGCGATTCCTCTTTGGAAAAACAGCTCAAAGAGGACGGCATGATGCCTTGGGTAGAATATGTGAATACAAAGCAGTCTCTGGCAAGATTTGCGGCAATGTACAAGCCAAAACATCTTGTCCGCGAAGAAACCATCGCCGCAGTCAAAAAGGTGTTGGACAGCGATTACACCAAACTGCCGCTGTATACCTTTGATGCGCCGTATCATTGCAGAATCGACCTTGCAACCTCCTCGAAGTGCGATGTTGTCCAGCAGATGCCAGGCATTGAACGCACCGGTGGACGCACGCTGGAGCTGGAGCTGAGCGATTACACCAAACTGTTTAATGCAATCCAAGGTATTGCAAACATGAGCCGTGTGGCTTACTGCTAAATCAAAAAGAGAAAATCATGAAGCAAGCGCTGATCGTAGTAGATTATCAGAAGGATTTTGTGGATGGGGCGCTGGGTTTCCCGAAGGCGGCTGCGCTGGAAAAGGAAATCTGTGCAAAAATCGAACAGGCACGCAGAGAGAATGTAGAGGTCATCTTTACGTTCGACACCCATCATGAGGATTACCTTCAAACGCAGGAAGGCAGAAACCTGCCGATTCCGCACTGCCTGAAAGACGCCGACGGATGGAAACTTTATGGTGCGGTGGAAAATTGCCGCCAAGAAACAGACCGCTGCTTTGAAAAACCGTGCTTTGGTTCATGGGAGCTTGCTGAATACGCAAAAGCCCAAGGCTATGAGCAAATCGAGCTGTGCGGCGTGGTCTCCAACATCTGCGTTTTGTCCAATGCGGTGCTGCTGAAATCGGCGCTGCCGGAAGCACAAATCGTTGTGGACGCAAAAGCAACGGCAAGCAACGATGACAGTATGAACAAAAAAGCATTGGATATTTTGGCGGGGATTCAGGTCAAGGTCTTAAACCGTTAAATCTATCATCATAATCAGAAAAACAGGGGGCAATTTTGCCTCCTGTTTTTTGGTTGGGGGAGAATCTGCACCGTGTTTCGCTTGTTGAATCCATGTTGAAAACCTGCTTTCGTCAAAAACACCGAAAGATTTCGCTTTTTAACAGCAAATTTTTGGGTGAGCGTAAAGGAAAACACCTTGACAGGTAAATCTTTCTCGGTTATAATATCAAAGGTAAGTTCAGTAAAGGTAAAAACCTTTACACAATGGTCAAAACACCCGATGGTGAAAGGGAGCTGCGCAATGGCAAAGAACCTGGAAATATCGGTGCTGCTGGATTATTACGGTCAGATGCTGACCCAAAAGCAGCTGGAGGTCGCACAGCTTTACTATAACGAGGATCTTTCCTTAGCGGAGATCGCTTCGTTTACCAATATCACCCGTCAGGGGGTGCGCGACAGTATCAAGCGTGCAGAATCCACCTTATTGGAGATGGAGGAACGTTTGGGGCTTGCGAAAAAATTTCGGGAGTATCAGGGAAAGCTTGAGCAGATTACAAACTGCGCCAAGGAGATTGCCTTTGAAGCGGACAAATATGCGCTGGGCAAAAAGATACAAACCTATGCAAACGAAATTGTGGAACTTACACAGCAAATCAGCGACTAACTGACATCAACAGCGAATGGGGGAAAACCGATGGCATTCGAGGGTCTTGCCGATAAACTCAATCAAGCCTTTAAGAAACTCAGGTCGAAGGGAAAACTCTCTGAGAATGACGTAAAGGAAGCAATGCGCGAGGTGCGCCTGGCGCTGTTGGACGCGGATGTAAACTATAAGGTTGCCAAGGACTTTGTCAAGAAGGTGACTGAAAAAGCAATCGGAGAAGATGTGCTTTCCAGTCTGACGCCGGCACAGCAGGTAATTAAAATTGTAAGGGACGAGTTGACCGAGCTGATGGGTTCCACCGACAGCAGGATCAATTTTTCCTCCAAGATCCCAACCATCATTATGATGTGCGGTTTGCAGGGTTCCGGTAAAACCACCCACTCTGCAAAGCTTGCCAAAATGTTCCGCAAGCAGGGCAAACGCCCTTTGCTGGTTGCCTGCGACGTTTATCGTCCGGCAGCAATCGAACAGCTGAAAGTAGTTGGTCAGCAGGTCGATACGCCGGTGTTCGAGATGGGCACTATCTCTCCGGTGGAGATTGCGAAAAACGCTGTCCGTCATGCAAAGGATTACGGAAACGACATCGTTATTTTGGATACGGCTGGACGTCTGCACATTGACGAACAGCTGATGCAGGAACTTCAGGACATCAAGGCTGAGGTTCATCCAAATGAGATTTTGCTGGTAATCGACGCAATGACCGGTCAGGACGCAGTCAATGTAGCGCAGAGCTTCAACGAAACTTTGGGCATCGACGGCGTGATTCTCACCAAGCTCGACGGCGACACCCGCGGCGGTGCGGCACTGTCCGTCAGAGCGGTTACCGGAAAACCGATTAAGTTTGCCGGTATGGGCGAAAAGCTCGACGACTTGGAAGTGTTCCATCCAGACCGTATGGCTTCCCGAATTTTGGGTATGGGCGACGTGCTCACCCTGATTGAGAAGGCACAGGATGAGGTCGATGAGCAGAAGGCGATGGAAGTCGCGAAAAAGCTCAAGGAAAATTCCTTTGATATGGAAGATTTGCTTGAACAGATCAAGCAGGTAAGAAATATGGGTCCTTTGGGTAAGATTCTGGAGATGTTCCCGGGAATGTCCGGCAAGGTTTCGGATGAAACTGCGCAGGCAGGCGAACAGGAGATCAAATATCTTGAAGCCATCATCAATTCGATGACCAAGGCGGAACGTGCAAATCCAGATATCATCAATCCTGCAAGAAAAAGAAGGATCGCGGCAGGCAGCGGTACCGATGTGCCGAGGGTCAACCGTGTACTCAAACAGTATAAGCAAATGAAGGAAATGATGAAGCTGCTCGGAGGAAAGGGCAAAAACGGAAAACGACGCAGAAGAATGCCGTTTAATCCGGCGATGTTAAAAAATATGCCCCCAATGTAAATTCGGTTTATCAAATTCCGGAAAAATTGAGTATCAATCCCAAAGGAAATTGAGCATCAATTCCTGCGGAAATTGAGTATCAATTCCGGTGGAATTGATAGAGTATTTGAAAGGTTCAGGAGGTGACTCAAATGGCTGTTAAAATTAGACTTCGTAGAATGGGTGCTAAAAAAGCTCCTTTCTATCGTATCGTTGTAGCTGATTCCCGCTATCCGCGCAACGGCAGATTTATCGAAGAAATCGGTTACTACGATCCGGCACAGACTCCGGCAACAGTAAAGGTTGACGCTGAAAAAGCAAAGAAGTGGATGTCTAACGGTGCACAACCAACCGATACAGTTAGATCCCTGCTTAAAGCTAACGGTGTCCTCTAGGAGGTAAGCGCATATGCAGGAACTGATTGTTACTATTGTGAAAGGTCTTGTGGATGATAAAGACGCTGTTTCGGTAACCGTTGATGAACCAAAGGAAGACGGAACAGTGGTATACCATCTCCATGTCTCTGCTGACGATATGGGCAGAGTTATTGGAAAACAGGGCAGAATCGCGAAAGCGATCAGAACAATTGTAAGATCCGCTGCCGGTAAGGTTGAGCAGAAAGTAGCAGTAGAAATCGACTAGGAATTTGATTGATTTTTGCGGCTGATATCTGAAAAAAGGATCATCCAAAAGGGCGCAAGGGCCAAAAGCCCTGAGCGTCCTTTTTTCTTATGAAATCTACTTTTTTATAATATATTGTTTGGGATGTTGTCCCAAACCCTGCAACTCTTTGAAAAAGCTGACAAAATTTTTTGTTTAAGGAGGAAGAATATGCGCAAGCAGTATAT
This sequence comes from uncultured Clostridia bacterium, assembly GCA_946563605.1. Taxonomy (GTDB): domain Bacteria; phylum Bacillota; class Clostridia; order Oscillospirales; family Ruminococcaceae; genus Negativibacillus. The sequence goes on from CAMNVW010000016.1 coordinate 5,946, forward strand.
CGAAGTCGGAAAAATCGTTACTACCCACGGCATTAAAGGTGAGGTCAAACTGTATCCGTGGTGCGATGACGTGGATATGTTCTACGACATTGAAACATTGTATCTGGATGCGAAAGGAACCAAACCGGTTGCATTAGAGGAGGTTCGATTCGTAAAGGATATGCCTCTGTTGAAATTGGAAGGGATCAATTCCATTGATGACGCCGCAAAACTGCGCGATAAAATCGTTTATGTTCACCGCGACGATATTCCGATGGAGGAAGGCGAATATCTCATTCAGGATTTGATTGGGATGCAGGTGGTGAACGCAGATAACGGCAAGGTCTACGGTGAGTTGACACAGATCAGCCCGACCGGTGCAAACGACGTCTATCACATTCGCTTTGCGGATGGAAAGGAACGCTTGATTCCGGCAATTCCGCAGGTGGTTTTGGAAATTGATATGGACGGCGGTGTGATGAAGATTCGTCCGTTGGAAGGATTGTTTGACGATGAGGATTGATATTGCGACCCTCTTTCCAGAGATGTGTGAGACGGTGCTGAACGAAAGCATCATCGGCAGGGCAAGACGCGCCGGAAAGCTGGAGATATACTGCCACAACATCCGCGATTACACCAAGGACAAGCACCGCAGAGTGGACGACACCCCCTACGGCGGCGGCAAGGGGATGCTGATGCAGACAGAACCGATTTATAACTGCTATCAGGCGGTGTGCGAGATGATCGGCGCAAAACCGCACGTGATTTATATGTCCCCCAAAGGCGCGCCGTTTACCCAGAAGCGCGCAGGCGAGCTGCGGGAGCTGGAACATATCTTTATCCTCTGCGGACACTATGAGGGGGTCGACCAGCGCGTTTTGGACGAAATTGTCGATGAGGAGATATCCATTGGAGATTATGTCTTGACCGGCGGCGAGCTGGGCGCGCTGGTCATCACCGACGCGGTGGGAAGATTGTGCCCGGGCGTGCTTTCCGAGGAAATCTGCTTTACCGAGGAAAGCCATTACGACGGTTTGCTGGAATATCCGCAGTATACCCGACCGCCGGTTTGGCACGACAGGGAAGTGCCGCCGGTGCTGATGAGCGGACATCACGCCAACATTATGAAATGGCAGCGCGAACAGTCGATTGCCCAAACGGCGCAGAAACGCCCAGATCTGCTGCAAAAGGCGATGGAGCAGGGCAAGCTGACCGCCAAGGAATCCCAAGCGGCGCAGGAATTGCTGCGTATTTCCCAGGAAATGGACTCCGGCACAAAGTAAATAAGAGAATAAAAAACGGCTTATCCTTTTCAGGGTGATTGAAAAGGATAAGCCGTTTTGTGTGTTTCAAAGAATGGATAAAAACTATTTCTTGGGAAATAGTTTTTCCAAATTGAGAAAGCAGTATCTTTTGATGTTTTTACTATTCAATAAAGTTATTGCTTGGGAAATAATGAGTAAAAAGGAAAGAGAATAGATACGCTGAATCAAAAATGAATGTCGGATTTTGTCAAATTCACCGACAGAATATACCAAACGTATAATCATGTGCGAAATTACAGGAAATCCTTGAGATTTGGAGACTTTATTTGCGTGACTGCGCTTGGTCGATGGCATTTTCCAAGGTTTCGGTCAGGATTCGCAGCGCCTTGATGCGGGCATAGTATTTGCAGTTGGATTCAATGATATGCCAAGGAGCATAGGAGGTGCTTGTTTTTTGCAGCATTTCATTGACTGCCTGCTCGTATTCATCCCATTTTTCGCGGTTGCGCCAGTCCTCGTCGGTGATTTTCCACTGTTTTTCCGGCGTGTTTTGACGTTCTTCAAAGCGTTTGAGCTGGGTGTCCTTGTCAATCTGAATCCAGAATTTCAAAACGATGGCCCCCCAGTCGGTCAACTGCTGTTCAAACTCGTTCATTTCGGTGTAAGCGCGTTTCCAGTCACTTTCGGTGCAGAAGCCCTCCAAACGCTCCACCATCACTCTGCCGTACCATGTGCGGTCAAAGATGACGATGTGACCTCTCTTCGGGAGATTCTGCCAGAACCGCCAGAGATAGTGGCGCGCGAGCTCATACGGCTTTGGAGCGGCAACCGGAATGACCTTGTAACCGCGTGGGTCGAGCGCGCTGGTGATGCGCTTGATGTTGCCACCCTTGCCGGCAGCGTCCCAGCCTTCGTAAGCGAGAATGACCGGAATTTTCCAGCGGTAAATCTGGTTGTGCAGCTTGCGGAGCTTTTTCTGGTAGAATTTGAGCTGCTTTTTATATTCTTTGCGGCTCATCTCCTGATTAAGAGCAACTTCGTCAAGCAGCGGCATTTTGATCAGCGGAAAGGATTTTTGCGCAGAGTTCTCCTGAGCGCCTAAAGGAACGCCAGCCTGCTTTTGTTCAAGGGCGGCTTCGATACAGCTGCACAGCGCCGTCAGGCAGTCGATGTCGGATTGCTTGCGGTGAGAGGAATCAATGACTTGCCAAGGCGCGTAAGGAAGATGGGTGGCTTGCAGATATTCGTCAAAATCGTTGATGTTTTGCTCGTACTGACGGTTTTGCTGCAAGTCATGCTCGCTGATGCGCCAACGGGTGTCCGCATGGCTCAGCAGGTCGTTGATGCGTTTGTCCTGTTCCTTTTTGCTGATGTGCAAAAAGAGTTTCACCAACAGATAGCCGTTGTCACAGAGCTGGCGTTCAAAGATGCGGATGTCCTCCAAACGATGGGCATATTCCTCTTCGGAAAGTTCTCCCGACTGCATGGCGCGGATGCTCTCATCCATCCAGCCGGAGTCCAGAAAGATAAACTTTCCGCTTTCAGGGATGTTTTTCATATGGCGGTACAAAAACGGCTTTGCAAGCTCCTCAGCGCTGGGAGAAGAAACCGAGATGACCTCAAAAAATCGTGGGTCGAGGCTGCGGATCATGGAGGCGATGCGGCTGCCTTTTCCGGCGGTGCCCCAGCCCTCCACTAAAACCAGCACAGGGAGTTTATCCTTCTGTACCTGAAGCTGCAGTTTGCCCAGACGTTCGCTCAGCTGGCTGATGAGCTGCTTTTTTTCATCGCTTGGCAAATCGGATTTTTCAAAGCGGAAATTTTTGAGAAGGTGTGGTTGATAGAGCATAGAGAAACCCTCCTAATCCTTTGTGCGGCATGATGATTGCCGACAAAATAAATTATAGTTGAAAGTTTGTTATAGCAGACAGGTTGAAAACGGCTCGAGAATATGTTATACTAACCTAACCGACCGTCAATCTTAATCTTATTGTATCATGGGAATTGTATTTGAACAATCACAAATGAAAAAAATAAGCAAATGAGGAGAGAAAAACAATGAAAAAAGTTTTGGCAGGATGTTTGGCAGCATTGTTGATTGCTTCTTCGGCATCCATGACAACAGTTGCGGCATCGAAAGGAACAACAGCACAGACCAAACAGACGACACAGAGCACAAGCAAAAAGGTGAAAAAAGTCGTTAAAAAGAAAAAAGCGTCTTCCAAAGCAGAACAGAGCACTGACGATGAAAGCGAAACGGACTGGCAGGAGGAAATGCTCAAGAGCATCAACGCACAGCGCAAAAAAGCAGGCGTTGCGGAGCTCAAATTGGATGAAGCGTTGTGTGAAGCGGCACAGATCAGAGCGGATGAATGCTTAAAGAGTTACAGCCACACCCGTCCAAACGGCAAAAAATTTACGACCGTCCTTGATGATAAAAAGATTAAATACGGTTATTGGGGAGAAAATATTAACGAGAAGCAGGAGAGCGTGTCCTCTACCATGAAGAGCTGGATGTCTTCTGAAGGCCACAAGGCAAATATCCTGAAAAAAGAATTTGATACCGTAGGTTTTGGCAGAACAAAAGACAGCAAGGGAAAATATTACTGGGTGCAGATTTTTATTAGCGCCAAGTAGATTTACAATATTGATTTCCCATGATATAAAAACTTACTTTTGAAGTTCATAAAAATGTATCCTGATATATTTTTTACTGACATAATACAGTATTTGACGAAAAAAAAAACAGGAAGTTTTGCGTTATTTGTAAACAAATTCTAAATGTTTTTTAATTTTTGATTGACAGAAAAGCTCTAAGATGCTAGGATTATAGTAGCGGAAATTATTGATTCCCAAAAGAAAGGTTGTGTTGAAATGAACTGTGTAAAAATTTCTGAGGCTGAGTATCCATTGATGGAGTATATCTGGGAACATGCTCCGATTTCGGCGTCTGCGCTGGCGGCATATTCTCAGGATGCTTTTCATTGGAAAAAGAATACCACCTATACAGTTATCAAAAGATTGACAATTAGAGGTGCGTTGGAAAGACAGGAGCCAGGCTTCATCGTTGTTCCGCTGGTTACCAAACAGCAGGTTCAGCAGTCTGAACTGGAAAACCTGTGCAACCGCGTCTTTGCTGGTTCTTCTAAAGATTTTATCCTTTCCTTTATTTCCAGAGAAGCTGTTTCTGACGAAGAACTCAATCAGATCAAAGAAGCTGTCAAAGAGTACCATCGCTAAACTTTCGTAAGTTTCTGGGTGAATACTCCGAACGGCAAACTTCCTGCGAAAAAATGATTTTCAAAAGCAAAAGCCTCATCATCGATGAATGTCGGTGATGAGGCTTTTTTCGTTTTCATCAAGCTGTTCTGCGGCGTTTAAATAAAACCTGTCGGACAGTTGCCCAAAGTGCGCTCATATTTGCAGTTACCATTAGTGCAGTCAAGATAAGCTCGAAGAAGATCCAGCCCTTGACCTCGAAAATCATGATGAATGACTGCGCAAGCAGCAAAACGGTATTAAAGACAAGGCGACCGCCGTTAAAACGCATCGGCATAAACCGTCTTGTGTCGATCATACGAAGCACGAAAACAATCAGGTAGCTCAGGAAGGTGGCAAACGCTGCGCCGTTGACGCCGAAAATAGGGATCATCACGAGGTTGAGCAGAACATTGATTGCCGCGCCAATGCCAGTGGTGATAAAATTGAGCATACTTTTTTTCTCCACCATATAAACGCTGCCGAGGAAGGTGGACATACACGAAAAAATAGTGGAGAGCAAAAGCAGCGGAATGTATTTCCAGGAAGGATAGAAAGCGTCTGTAACCAGGATTTTGGTGACAACCTTGGAGAACAAAATCAGACCGGAGGCGGCGGTGCAGATCAGGGATTGATAGCACAGGAAAACACGGGTAAAAAATTGTGCGCGTTTGTTCGATTCATCGGTGACAGCGGACATCTGCCATGCGTCCATGAAAATATTGGACATCAGTACGATGATGGTGGGAATCTTGTATGCGACCGCAAACAAGCCGTTTGCGCTGGTATCGTCCATAAACGCGGCAATCAAGAAGCGGCTTGCCATGTTGTTGATCCACCAGAAAATGGAGTTTGGAATCAGCGGGATAGAGTAGCGAAGCATCTCCTTGGCGGTGGATACATCCAGTTTGCGCACGTTGATGTAGTGTCCAAGATTTGCAATATAAAACAAAAACAAGGAGGAAATCGTGTCGGCGGAGATCATCGCGAGCATATAGCCGTTGATGCCCCATTTGAGCACCACCAGGTACAGCACATTAAAGAAGATGGTGGTGGCGGTGGAGAGGATGCCATCCAGTGCGTAGAGCTTGACATATCCCTTTGCGCGGACAAACTGTGAGCACAGCGAGCGCATGGAGGACATCAGCACGAAAATATAAATCATCATTGTATTTTCGTTGAGATATGGAACATGAACCAGAATGGGTTCGAGCAGCAGCAGGATACAAAAACCGGTGAGGATGGTGAGAAAGCCGGTGGTAAAAACATCGGTTTTCCGGTAATGCTTGTCCAAGCCGAAGCGGATGATTCCGTTGACGATGCCGCAGGAAACAAGGGGGAGCAAAAAATTTCCGACCTGTACCATCAAATCGACAGTGCCGTACTGCGCTTCGGTGAGCACAGCGGTGTACAGCGGCATAAGAAGAAAGACAAGCACCTTGGAACTGAAGGTGCCGATAGCAAAGATCACAGTGTTGGAAATGAGTTTTCGATATTTGTTCAATCTGATTCTCCTGACATCTGGATTTTTATGGAAACCGGCAGGGAACAATTTTCTGCCAGTGGAAATATTTGTAAACAGAACGTCACTATTATATCATCTTTTTCATGAAAAGAAAATGGCGAAAGAAGATAAAAAATGATGGGCAAGCAGCATTTCTTGTGTTATAATACTCTCGGACATTTTACGGGACGTTTTTTATTTTGAGTACGGTGGTGACGACACAATGACAAATGATCAGCTGTTGGATATTACAACAGAAATTGGTTGGAAGCTGCTGAAGAGCGGAGCAGAAATATACAGGGTGGAAGAATCTATTCGAAGAATGTTGGAGGCGTATGGTTTTCCTGAGGCGGAGGTGTTTTCGATTCCTTCGTGTATCATCGTGACAATCAACGACGAAACGGGTCATGCTTTGACGAGGCTCAAACGAATCCACGGTTCTTCGCTGGATTTTGACCGGATTGACCGCTTAAACAATTTATGCCGGCATATCTGTACGGAAAAGCCGGAGCTGGGTCAGATTCGAAAATCTGTGGATGAAATCATGAACGCAAAGGATTATTCCTTTTGGACGAATATGTTTTTTACAGCATCTATTTCAGCGTCCTTTACCTTGTTTTACGGCGGCGCCTTTCGGGATTCCTTTGTTTCGTTCTTTATTGGTATTTTGCTGTTTTTGCTGCTGAGTATGCTGGGACACTTTCATACCAACAACTTTTTCCAGAACATTCTGGGCAGCGCGCTGGTAGCGGGATTATCCCTTTTTACAACAGCGCTGGGGTGGACCATCCACTATGACAAAATGATTATCGGTACGCTGATGAATCTGGTTCCCGGAATTGCAATCACCAACGTTATGCGGGATATTCTGGGCGGCGATTTGATTGCAGGCATTATCAAGCTGGTGGAATCGCTGATGGTAGCGGCAGGGATTGCTTTGGGTTCTGGTATTGCGATTTCAACCTTGCGCTTCTTTTTCCCGGGAATACAGTAGGAGGTGTTTGCTGTGGCAGAGAATGTGATTCAAAATATTCCTATCTTTTTCTACACTTTTCTAGCGTGCTTTTCTTTCTGTTTTATTTTTAAATTTCACAAGCTTTCGCATATGATTGCGGCGGCGACCGGTGGTATGCTCAGCTGGGTATTTTTTGTTGCGTGCGCACCGCTGGGGAATGATCTTGCGCAGTATCTCATTTCCACGATTATTGTATCCGCCTATGCGGAAATTATGGCGAGGGTATTCAAAGCGCCAGTCACAGGTTTTTTGACAATCGGCATTCTGCCGCTGGTTCCTGGGGGCGGCATTTATTATACGATGGAGCATTGCGTATTAGGTGAAACTGATTTGTTCATCGAAACGGGGATTCACACGTTAGCAATCGCCGGTGCGCTGGCAATCGGCGTTTTGGTGGTTTCCTCCATGGTGCGGCTGGTGCATATGATGCAGCTGGTCACAAGACTCAAACGACGATTTTCTTGACTTTCGAGAAAGTCGAAAGCTTTTTTATAAGGGGGATTCTCCCCTTAACCCCGAGATTCTGTT
>CAMNVW010000017.1 GCA_946563605.1 uncultured Clostridia bacterium
GTTCAACAAAACAAACTCAGGGTCGACGAAAACAAAAGTGAAACATAACAGAAACCTATGTTTGCACAAAATTAAGGAGTTTGGCATTGTTGAACCGATTCTTTACGGTTCAACAAAACAAACTCAGGGTCGACGAAAACAAAAGTGAAACATAACAGAAACTATAAGGTCGACCTTAACGTCGACCTTAACGTCGACCTTAACGCCGACCTTAACGCCGACATTGTTTCATGTGAAACATCATGTCGTGTCACAGAAAGATGGGGTGCATCGTGTCATAATCCGGCGCCCCGAAAAAGAGCGTTGAACGTAAGAAAGGATTTTTTTATGATTGACAAACAGCTGCTGCTGGAGGGCTGTCAGGGCTTTGAGATTGAGCTGCCCGAAAACGCAGCGGAAAAACTGGATCAATATGCGCAGCTTCTGGTGGAGTGGAACGAAAAAATGAATCTGACCGCCATCACAGAGCCGAGAGAAATCGTATTCAAACATTTCGTGGACAGCTTGCTGCTGCTGAAAGCGGTGGAGCTGCCAAAGGGTGCAAGCCTGATTGATGTCGGCACAGGCGCAGGTTTTCCATCTATGCCGGTGAAGATCGCGCGTCCTGATGTAAAGGTCACGATGCTCGACAGCCTGCAAAAACGGTTGACTTTCTTGCAGGAGGTGAATAACCAGCTGGGACTGGACTGCACATTCATTCATTCCCGCGCAGAGGATGGCGGCAAGAAAAAAGAACTGCGCGAAAAATACGACTTTGCAACGGCGCGTGCGGTCGCAAATCTGCGCGATCTTGCGGAATACTGCCTGCCATATGTCAAGGTCGGGGGATATTTTGTATCGCTGAAGGGCCCTGATATTGAGGAAGAAATCAGGGAATCCAAGAACGCCATCGCAACCATGGGCGGCAAGGTGGAAAAGGTTTTGCAGTTTACGTTACCGGAGGACAGCGGCAGAAGCATCGTTGTGATTAAGAAAATATCGCAGACTCCGCCACAATTCCCCAGAACAGCCGCTAAGATGGCAAAAAAACCGATTTTATAAATCAAAATTTAGACAAGAGAGTCGAATGTGGTCGAGCGATTTTACTGGAAATCAGGAATACTCTGTGTTATGATATGTTCATGGACACAGGGTAAACACCCGTAAGTTGTCCATGCCTTTTCTATTCCTATTTTCCTTTCTTTTGCTCGGCAGGTGCGGGATCCCTAAACCGCCCTGCAAACATTTCTGCTCCCATCATATCTCAAAACACCTCTGCCTGAAAGAAGGCAGAGGCGCTTTTGGGAAACGAACAGAGCGAGGAGGCAAGCTGTTATGAAAGCGCTGCTTACAAAACAGAAAATCATCAACAAAGTTATTTTAGTCCCAGAGTATAAAATAAAGCCCAATCCTTATCAGCCGCGAAAGGTATTCGATGAGGAGAAGATCGAACAGCTGGCAACCAGCATTGCGCAGTACGGACTGCTTCAGCCGATCACCGTTCTGCCATTGGAGGACGGCAATTATCAGCTGGTTGCAGGTGAAAGACGTTTGCTTGCGTGCAGACGTCTGCGGATGCAGGAAATTCCGGCGATCCTCACCACCATGGATGATGAAAGAAGCAGTGCGCTTGCGCTGATCGAAAACATCCAGAGATGCGATCTCAACTATTTTGAGGAAGCAGTGGCAATCCAAAAGCTGATGCAGATGGCAGGTCACACACAGCAGGAAGTTGCAAAGAAGCTGGGCAAAAACCAGTCCACCGTTGCGAACAAGCTGAGATTACTTCAATTCTCGGATGAAATCAGAAAAGCAATCTTAGAGGCGAATTTAACAGAGCGTCACGCAAGAGCATTGCTTAACCTGAACGAACAGGGTGATGAGGTCTTGAAAGAGGCAATCAAAGTGATTGCTGAAAAGGAAATGACTGTATCCCAGACCGAAAAATACATTGCGCAGTTTGCCGGCAAAGAGAATAAGCCAAAAGAAAAAAGACTGTTTGTTGTCAAAGACCTGCGAATCTTTTTGAATACCATCGACAAGGCATTGGATACGATGAAGCTTTCGGGAATTGATGCGAAAACACAGATTCAGGAAGACGGCGATGAGATGGTATATACCATCCGCATCCCAAAAGAGAGCGCATACGGAAAGAAAAAATAACGAAAAGAATCATACATACGCTCACGAAGAAAAGGCAGCCGGTTCACAAAATTGTGAACCGGCTGCCTTTTTTTGTTTTGTGGATGTATCTATAAAAGGTGGGTTAGCGGATGATTATTCAGGAAGATACTCGACAGTACCCTCAGGATTGTAAACTATGCCGATGAAGAGAGGGGCGTTGTCCGCAGACTGGATGACAAACAAAAACGGACGATCTAAAGAAAAGTCGTACGGTTCGAGCGGCTCTGCGATGGCAGAACATTCAATTGCAACGATGGTATAAGCAGCAGCCTTACAGCCCTTCTCATCAATCTCAACATGACTGCCTTGCTCGATATCGGAAACGAGGATATCGCCTTTGGAGATACCGGACAGGTTTGCTGTGCCGTCGAACAGTTCTTCCAAACCAAGTTGTTTACAAATATCCACCAGATTTAACTTGGTATCAAAATCGAATTTAGGAAGCTTCAGATTGATTGCCGCCAAACGAGCCGTTTCATTCGGTTGTTTTGCAAGAATCTTTGCCATCGTTTCATCGTTTAAAAGGGAAGAAAGGTCGCTGCCCTCTTTTGGAAGAACAAATGACATCTTCTGACCTCCGGCAAAAGGAAGGCTCATCATGGTGTAATCGTCATTCTGATAATAGGAATGATCCTCAAAATGCTGATTCATATAGGTGGTATCAATGTCGGTGCCATCTTCTAAATGGAATTTTTCGACAGTGTTCAGGGCAGTATTAAATTCATTTCTCCAGCTGCCCTTAAAATAAACGGTGTTGATCAGCGCGAGAATTTGTGCAGGTGTTGTGTCAATCAAGGGATTCAGCAGACCGCCGGTGTGTTCGGAAATCCATTTTGACATCTGCTGACCGGCGTCATTGCCGAAATCAACAGCGTGAGCAGAAGCATACAGTTTTTCCGCGGCGTTTTTGCTGAACGAGGAGATAAACGGATAATCTTTCTGCATCCAAATGGAATTTGCAAATTGCAGCGTGTTGCTGTCCTCGCTGCGGTAGTTTGCTTCATAGAATTTTTTCAGTCCATCAATGGCTGTTTCCATGTCGTCACATTCGAGGAACTCCGCAATCTTGTTGTCGGTCGTTCCCTTTGCACCGCTGCCGAGCAGTCCCATTGCATATGCAAAGCTGATTGGAGAATATGCCTGGTTTTCGGCTTTCTGGCTCAAAAGCGTCGGTGCAGTCTTTGCGCTGAACTTCTGCATACTTTCCAAGAATGCCTCCGGTGTCTGGTGTTCGCGGAGATAGGTGAAGTATTCATCGCTCATAAATTCGGGGACGTTTGGCTGGATGACAGAATCGGTATCCTTTTTGCTGGATTTCTTTTTGTTAGCATCCTCTTTTTTGATGACCTTGCGCTTTGTGGTTGTGCTGGACTGTGTGGATGAAGTGGAAGCTTTTACTACACGGGCTGCACTTGCCGGCATCACTGCCATCGACAGCAGCATCGCTGCACACAGTGCGACAGAAATAAATTTTTTCATTGCGTTACCTCCTGAAATGACTTCTCCCAATCGATGGGGAATATTACCTCTTACTAGATAAGTGTACACACGGCTGCTTTTTATTGCAATGATTTTATCTTTTCTTCGCTGATTTGCTGTTTCACATGAAACAGCAAATCAGCGAAGATATGACAAGATCCGGTGAGGGCCGGTGTTTCACATGAAACGTTTTTTGACAGCAGATGAGAATTTTTTGACAGAAGCCGCAAGAAAAGCTGTTTTTTTCTTCCCTTTAAGTAGTATCTATGCTATAATTTAACTATATTCCATGTTTTTTATGGGAGTTTCTCTTTTTTATAGATAGAATTTGTTTTTTAAAACAGGGAGTGAATTGTCAATATGGGTAAAATTATTGCAGTTGCAAACCAAAAGGGCGGCGTAGGCAAAACAACGACGGTCATCAATCTGACAGCCGGACTGGGAAAAGCAGGGAAGAAGTGCCTGCTGGTGGATATCGACTCGCAGGGAAACTCTACGAGCGGCTTGGGAATTAACAAGCGAGAGGTAGAACATTCTTCCTATGATTTATTGACGTCAGACGAACGCGCATCGCAGGTCATTATCGAGACTAAATTTAAAAATGTAGATATGATCCCGTCTAGCATCGACCTTGCGGCGGCGGAGATTGAACTGGTGGAGATACCGGAAAGAACGCTCAAATTAAGACAGGCGCTTGCGGCAATCAAGGATGATTATGATTACATTATGATTGACTGCCCGCCGTCGATGGGCTTGGTCACGCTCAATGCGTTCTCAGCCTGCGACAGTGTGATTGTGCCGATTCAGTGCGAATATTATGCGCTGGAAGGTTTGTCCCAGCTGATGGCAACCATCCGGCAGGTAAAACGCCTGTACAATCCAACCATTGAGCTGGAAGGAATTTTGCTGACAATGTATGACGGACGGCTCAAGCTGACCGAGCAGGTGGCGGAAGAAGTGAAGAATCATTTTCCGGACAAGGTGTACCGCACGGTGATTCCGCGCAATGTCCGCCTGTCCGAAGCGCCAAGCTATGGAATGCCGGCAATTTATTTTGACCAACATTCCAGAGGCGCAAGAGCATATCAAGATTTGACCAAGGAATTTTTGAAGAAATACCGAATGAAAAAGGGACTGATTTTCTAGGAGGTGACTGCGGTGACGAGAGTAAAAAAGAGCGGTTTGGGAAAAGGACTTGACGCGCTGTTTATGGATAACGAAACAGCCGATTCCGGCATCGTGACCCTGAGACTCAGCGAGATTGAACCAAACAGAGATCAGCCAAGAAAGGTTTTCTCGGAGGAGAGCTTAAACGAGCTTGCGGATTCTATCAAGGAACACGGCGTTTTACAGCCGTTGCTGGTGCGTCCGCTTTCCACCGGCGGCTATCAGCTGGTGGCAGGAGAGCGTCGTTGGCGTGCAAGCCGCATGGCAGGGCTTCGAGAAGTGCCGGTTGTCATTCGGGACATGGACGAAGAGCAGGCGATGGAAATTGCCCTGATAGAAAATTTGCAGCGTGAGGACTTAAACGCCATTGAAGAAGCGTCCGGCTACAAGCTGCTGATGGAACGTTATGGGATGACACAGGAACAGGTTGCCAAAAGAGTTGGAAAGTCCCGTCCTGCGATTGCGAATGCGCTGCGTCTGTTAAATCTGCCGCCGAGAGTATTGGAGATGGTGGAAGGAGGAGAGGTTTCGCCAGGACACGCAAGGGCATTGCTGGCGTTTGAAACGCCGGAGGAAATCATCGAAGTTGCGCAGAAGGTGAAAAAAGGAAAATATTCTGTGCGCGACATCGAAAAAATGAGCAAGCTGCAATCGGACAAAAAGAATGGAAAACAAAGCTCAAGCGCCATGGAAGATGTATGGGGTGCGGAAGCAGCGTTCTTTACCGAGATGGAACTTGCGCTTTCCGGTGAGCTTTCGCGGAAGGTCAAGATCACCCGCAACGGAAACAGCGGTGTTTTGCAGATTCAATTTTACAGCGAAGATGACTTAAAACGTCTGGCAGAGAAGCTAGTCAGATAATGAAAAGCGAATAAGTTAAAACGCAAGGGCGCTTGTGGAGTTTTCCACAGGCGCCATTTTTATACTTTCAACAAGTCCTTTAAAGAGAAAGGAAACAGGGAAGAAAATAACGCTTGTTTTCATAGACATGAAATCGACTGATAAAATTGGATAAGCAATCAAAGAATTTATAGTTAAAAGTAAAAATGTGCAAAAGTTGAAAACGAGATTCAACAGCAGTTTCAACATATAAATCTGCGGCGAGAAACGGTAGGCGTAAACATAAAACACACAAGGAATGTGGCTTGTAGTTAAACCATTATTGTTGCACAGCGATAGGACTTGTGTGATTTATACTTGATTCGGATAAGCTTTGATTTTGCTTACACGCAGTTGCCTTCAATCTGCTTGCAGTCGCTTGAAATGATGATGTATAATATTAGAAGACAAGGAACAAAGTAAAAGAAAATCAGGAAGGAGTTTTGAAAGTGCAATTGGAAGAACAAAATGTTTTGAAAATACAAGATGTAAAGAATCCCTATGAGCAGTCCTTTATTGTGGGGCAATATGAATGTGACTGCAACGGCAGGATGAAAGCGGGAGCGATGATGTCGCACTGTCAGGCAATCAGCACCGATCACTGTAATTCGATTGGCTTGACGCTGGATGTTTATCGAAGAACGCACTCTGTATTCTTGCTCGCGAGAGCTTCGCTGGAAGTGTATGGCGAGATCAGAGCAGGGGATAAGATCCGTCTGATAACAAAAGCATCCAGCCCGAATCGGGCAATCTACACCAGGTATAATCAGTTCTTTAATGAGCAGGGTGAAGAGGTCGCTTCGCAGGACGCCAAGTGGGTGTTGGTGGACACGCAGACCAGGAAAATTTTGCGCAATCCGCCAGAAGAAATGAAATATGCTTTTCAGCTTGAGATGGATCAAGAGCACGATTTTACAATTCCAAAGGTGCGCGATGCACAGCAGACCGCTGTGGAGAGGGTGACCTATTCGCGCACCGACGATAACGGACATCTGAACAACACCCAGTACGCTGATATTATTTTGGACAACCTGCCGTTTTCTGCGACGGTGGACAGAAAGCTGGAAAAGCTGATCATCAACTATCATGCGGAGGCAAAGATGGGCGAAAATCTTCTTATCTTCGCAAAGGGACTTCTGCCGGAGGAACAGGTGGACAAGGACTGTGTTTCTTATTATGTCAGCGGAGAAAATGAAGCCGGTAAAAAATGCTTTGAGAGCTTTGTGAGATTTCGGTAATACACGCAATCCAAAACAAAAGTTTTTGGTCGAGCTTTTTTCAAAAAGCTCGCAGATTCCAAAGGCAGAGCCTTTGGTCGCAAGGGCGCACTTTTGCTTTTAAGATAAAACTGGCTTTGCATTGTGCGACTGTTTTCAGTGTTTATCATAACGTGCGAAGCACCCCAATAAAAATAAAAACGTGCGGGGAACAAAAGCCGTTTCGATGTTGCCGCACGTCAGTGCGTTTTTCTGAAAGAAAAAACAAAAACAATATAAAAAATAAAAACGGGTGAGGCAGACGAAGTTCATTATAGAGAATGAACTTCGTCTGGCCTTATCTTTTATTATTTATTTTGAATGAATCAATTTAGATTTAGTTAGGACGAGCTGCCCGCATCCGCAGGCAGGGTACTGCCGTACCGCAGCAAGTCACGCTTTTGGCTTTGAAATTTAATTGATTTTGTACAGCGTGACTGTGAGTTTGGCTTTGCCAAACTCACAGAAGTTCATTGTTTACAATGAACTTCTACTGCCTCTATCCTTTTTATTTTATCGTTGGGACGTTGTCCCAAACCCAACCAAAGGCTCTGCCTTTGGAATCCGCAGCCTTTTGAAAAAGGCTGGCGAAAACTTTTTATAAAAAAATCGTTAGATTTCGCAAAATTCTTCTCAAAAGCCGCATAAAACCGCATGATAACGGGGAAAATAAAAAAAGATAAAAAAATTAAAAAAATTAAAAAAAGGTGTTGACAAACACGAAATTGTGTTATATAATTTAACTCGTTGGTTACGACAAAAAAGTTGTAACAAATCGACATGGCGGCATAGCTCAGTTGGCTAGAGCATTCGGTTCATACCCGAAGTGTCGATGGTTCAAGTCCATTTGCCGCTACCATTGTTAAAAATCTGCATTTGCAGTTTTATATTTTGCGGCCCGTTGGTCAAGCGGTTAAGACACCGCCCTTTCACGGCGGTATCGCGAGTTCGATTCTCGCACGGGTCACCAAGACGGATTCCAATTTGGAATCCGTCTTTTTTTGTTTTCAAAACCGACAGGATACGAGACGTTTTTTGATTCACGAAAAAAACTTTAAAAAATACCCATATATTTTTAAACTTCTTTCAAAGGTTATCCTGTACACTAAAAAGACAGGTTTATTTTTACATCGGAATTGACAAAGGGGATGATGTTTTGCTGGAAGTCAAAAATCTCAGCAAGTACTATGGAGAAAAACAGGCGCTGGATTCCATCAGCTTTTCCATTGACAAGGAAGAAGCCGTTGGCTTTTTGGGAATGAACGGCGCCGGCAAAAGCACGACCATGAATATTTTAACAGGGTATATCTCGGCGTCGGACGGAGATGTCCTGATTGACGGTGTGGATATTTTGACCGACCCGTTCAAAGCAAAGGCGAAAATCGGTTATCTGCCGGAGCAGCCGCCGCTTTATCCAGAGATGACCGTCTGGGAGTATCTTGTTTTTATTTACAATTTAAAGAAGGTAAAATTGCACCATAAAAAAACGAAGCTCCAAAAGTCCAGAGAAGAATATCTTCAGGAAATCATGGAGCTTGTCAAGATAACGGCGGTAAAGGACAGGGTCATCCGCAATCTGTCCAAGGGCTACCGGCAGCGTGTAGGTTTAGCGCAGGCGCTGATAGGCGATCCGGATATTTTGATTTTGGATGAACCGACGGTCGGCTTCGACCCTGCACAGATCATCGAGATTCGGCAGCTGATCCGGGAGCTTGCAAAAACCAGAACGATTCTGCTTTCTTCCCACATCCTTTCGGAGGTGCAGGCGGTGTGCGACCGTATTATTATTCTGCATCAGGGCAGAATCGTTGCGGACGGCTCTGCAGAACAGCTGGCGGAACAGCTTTCCGGGAATCTGCAAATCGAAATGGAAATCGAGGGCAATGCAAAAACCGTTCTGGAACTGCTTAAAAAGATTCCGATGGTGGAGGACGTACAGCAAAACGACGGCGTTTCTTATATGGTTTATCTTTGTAATCAATGCAAGGACAGCACCGCGGTGCGCCGCTCGATATTTAAATCGCTCAGTCAGGCAAACTGCGTCATCTTATCTATGAGCCGAAAGAAACTCAGTCTGGAAGAAATTTTCCTGCAGCTTACCTCAGAAACAAACATGGTTCAAGCGGAGCAGACAGAACAAATCCTGACAGAAGAGAAGGGGGAGAACACAGATGACGGCAATTTATAAAAGAGAGATGCGTTCCTATCTGACCTCTCCGGTTGGATATGTTTTTCTGGCGGTCTTTTTTGCGATTTCAGGCTATTACTTTTTTGCGACCTCCCTCGTGAGCAACGTCACCGACATGAGCTATATCTTTTCCAATTTATTTTCAATGGTGATTTTCTTAGTACCGATGCTGACGATGCGTTTGTTCAGCGAGGAACGGCGGCAAAAAACCGAGCAGGCGTTATTTACGGCGCCGGTGCGTTTTACATCAATTGTTTTGGGAAAGTTCTCTGCCTGCCTGACAATGTATCTGCTGGGGATGGGAATTACCGTGGTTTATTTTTTGGTGCTGTGCGCTTTCCAAGTGCCGGACGTTGCAGTGTTCTGCGGCAACTTTTTAGGGCTGCTGCTGCTGGGTGCGGCATTGTGCGCCATCGGTATTTTTATTTCTTCCCTGACGGAGAATCAGGTCATCGCGGTCATCGGGTCGCTGGCAGTCGGTTTGCTGCTGCTGTTTTCCAACAGTTTTTCCCCTGTCGTTTCCAACGAGTTCATTACGGCGGTCATCAAGGAAGTCTCCTTTTATGAGCATTACATCGACTTCACCCGCGGGTTATTGAATTTGTCCGACCTCACCTTCTTTATCAGTATGACAGGTCTGTTTTTATTTTTGACGGTGCGGCATCTGGAACGCCGCCGAATTTCATAAGAGGGAGGTGGCAGCATGAAAAAACGTTCTTCAAAAAATAAAATGCCGCGTCAGCCGGTGACGAGACGGCAGAAATATTTGATGATTTCGAGTACGACAACGCTGCTGATTGTGGCGGCGTTGGTGCTGGTGAACATTTTAACGGTTTATATCACAGACAGGTATCCAGTCACGATTGACCTGACGCCGCAAAAGGCATTTCAGCTGACCGAGCAATCGCAGAATTATCTTGCGGACTTAGCAAAGCCGGTCTCTATTCAGGTCATGACCTCGGAAGAGGATTTTGTTTCCGGCGGCGAATATTATGTGCAGGCAAACACGGTGCTCAAGCAGTATGAAAAATATTCCGACAACATCACGCTGGAATACATTGACCTGCTGGCGACGCCGTCGCTTGCCTCCCAGTATGAAGATGTGAGCATCGGGGATATTATTGTCACAAGCGGCAAGCGCACCCAGACATTGAGCGCGTACGATTTGTTTAACATCCAATCTGGTTCGTATTATGGAAACTACATCACCTCGTCAAAAGCAGAGCAGGCGATGACCTCTGCCATTATGAACGTGACGAGTGAAACACAGGTCAAGGCGTCGGTGCTGACCGGTCACGGGGAACAATATCCCGATGGATTTGTGCAGCTGCTGGGTCAGAACAATTTTGAAGTGACCCCTGTAAGTCCGGCAACCGAAGCCTTGCCGGAGGATGCGGACGTTTTGATTTGGGTCGCGCCGGTAAACGACCCCGACCAGGAGGTGCTGGATAAGCTGGATGCGTATTTATCCGAAAAGTCGGGAAGAACGCTTCTCTATTTTGCAGATACCACCCAGCCGGAACTTCCGCGGTTAGAAGGCTTCTTAAACAAATGGGGGATTTCGGTTCCATTGAGTTCGGTGATTGAAACGGACAATCGCAAAATCATCAATGTAAACCCGTACTTTTCTACCACGCAGATAGAAAACCCAACCCTTACCGACACCATGACCGATCGTTCGATTCCGCTGACCCTGCCGTTTGCCCGACCGTTGGAGACTGTATTTGAAACAAACATGGAAATCAGCACAGAGGTGCTTTTGGAGTCCTCCGATACATCGGCGCTGGTTGCTTATGATTTAAACGAAGAGGAATTAGAAAATTGGACAGCGGAGGAATATGGCCCGTTTGTTCTGGCAATCCTTTCAAGGAAAAGCTTTGGAGAGGAACAAACCAGCCAAATCGCTGCCTATGGTTCCTCGGTGTCGCTGAGCGATTCGCTGCTTTCAAGCGGTTCCTTCTCCAATGCTGATTATTATTTGTCTGCCTTGAACACCTTGACACACAGGGAAAATGTGATTTCCATTCAGCCAAAAACGCTGGGCGGACAGGAATTGGGTTTAAACACCGCGCAGGTGTTTACCATTGGACTTATCTTTATGATCGCTGTCCCGATTGCAACGCTTGGCTGCGGCCTCTATCTCTGGTTCAAGCGCCGCAATGCTTAAATCACAATCTGGAAAGGAAGTCTGCGCATGAAAAAACAAACCACAGTGCTGGTGGTCAGCCTGGTGATCGTGTTGATATTGACAGGAACGATGTTCTTTGTGGCGGCGCGATTTCGAGATGGCTCGGAGGGTTCGTCGGAAGAGGGGCTGTCTGCATCGGATATCTCGCAGGAGGAAGGACTGCATCTGCTGTCGATTTCATCATCGGAGATAAACACCATAACGATTGAAAATCCATCAGACCAGTTTACGCTGGTCAATCAGGGCGACGGATTTGTGGTGGAAGGGTTTGAGGAAATGCCGGTGTCGAAATTGAACATCAATAATCTGGTCGCCTTTTTTTACGACCTGACGGCAGAACGCGAGTTAGCATCTCTTTCCGACAGCAAGGAAGAACAGGAGCAGGTGATTGGCGATTCGGAAACGATACTTGCAGAATATGGGTTGGTTTATCCTGATTACAAGATTCAGATTACGACCACCGATGGGAAAGAAGAAAAGCTAGTGATTGGAAACCATGCGCCGGACAAAAATAGAATTTATCTGCTATACAATGATAAGGTCTACTTGCTGGATGACGCGCTTTTAGACAGCGTTTCTAAAAATCGTTATTCTTTCCTGGACAACAACATTACAGAGGTAGAGCCGGAGTATCAGCAGGCAAAGATTGTGCTGTCCGGTTCGGTGCGTCCTTCGCCAATTACGCTTGAAGTCAAGGTGATAGAGGAAGAAACCAAGCAGGAGGACGAAGAAACAACGGTGGTATTCTCCCAGAAGAAAGAGTACACGATGACAACCCCTTTGGAACAGACCATCACAGAGGCGTCCGCCGAACAGGTGACAAAAGGATTGTATGCGCTGTATGCAAACGCGATTGAGGCGGTTTCTCCAACGGCGGAGGAAATGGTGGCTTTTGGTTTGGATGAGCCGTACTCAGTGATATCGGTCGATTTTGATGGTGCGCAAGGGTTTACGCTGAAAACATCAAGCCCAAACGAGAACAACTATGTGTATTTAATGAAGGATAATTCACAAATGGTATACCTTGTATCAGCAAGTCGGTTAAGCTGGCTGACGGTCCAGACCGAACAGCTGACACAAAGTATCTATGTTCCGGCGCAGACAGAGGAACTTTCCGAGCTTCGAGTGACCTCACAAAACAAGGCGTATGACTTTGTGGTGACACAATCCGATGGAGAAATGACAGTCAGCTGCAATGGTCAGGAAATAGATGGAGAGTTGTTTGAGGAATTGTACCAGACGATTACCGCGATTCCACCAAGCAAAATGACCGCAGGGGAACCTTCCTTTGATGCGGCACTGACCATGGTCGTTTCTTATCGGGATGAAGAACGCAAAGATGATACTATCGAGCTGATTCCGACAGGCAGCGGTTCGGTCTACCTTTGCATCAACGGGGAAAGCAAATATACTGCGTCACAGGATATGGTTTATCAGATACTTGATAACTGTGAAAATGTTTTGGAAGGAAAAGCAGTCTCCAATTTAGCGTAAGTAGACAAAAGAGCCGCCCTGCTGGGGCGGCTCTTTTTGAAATTGAGAACTTCAAAAAAATAAAAGTTTTACTCAATTTTTTTCAAAAAATTGCGAGGTGCAGGAGCAGAGCTCTTGCTCGACCTCCGCAGAGGTCGAAACACTCCAAATAAAAAATAATAAAAAATAAAAAGGGATAGGGGCAGGATGCTGTTTCGGTGCTGACGCACGTTAGTGCGATTGAACGCAGTTCAATGTTGTTTTATATATAAAATAAAAATAAAAAATCGTTCGAGGCACAAAGCAGTTTCGGTGCTGACGCACGTTAGTGCGATTGAACGCAGTTCAAT
>CAMNVW010000018.1 GCA_946563605.1 uncultured Clostridia bacterium
TTCCCTGTTTACTTTCTTTTCGGTAATGCCATGCGAGTTTGGTTGCTCTGACGGAGTTGCAGCCGTGAGCGATGTTTGCAAAAGGTCCGCCGTGCATCAGAGCAGGGGTATTTTCCAGTGTCTGAACCAGGTTTGGTTTGATTGCGTCTTTGAGCAGAACTGCCATCGAACCGTTTACATGAAGGTCTCTTGCATAAACCGGCTGATTGTCATAGGTGTAAGCAACCAGAATATTGCCCAGACGCTCTTTAAGATCGTCAAGGTCAGCTGCCAGACACAGAATAGCCATCACTTCGCTGGCAACGGTGATCTGGAAACCGTCCTCACGCGGAACGCCGTTTGCTTTGCCGCCCAAACCAACGTTGACAAAACGCAGTGCGCGGTCGTTCATATCCATGCAGCGTTTGAACAGGATGCGGCGTGGGTCGATGTTCAGCGGATTGCCCTGCTGCAGGGAGTTGTCCACGATTGCACAGAGCAGGTTGTTTGCAGCGGTGATAGCGTGCATATCGCCGGTGAAGTGCAGGTTGATGTCCTCCATCGGAACGACCTGTGCATAACCGCCGCCGGCAGCGCCGCCCTTGATGCCGAATACAGGACCGAGGGAAGGCTCACGCAGAGCGATGATTGCATTTTTGCCGATTTTTGCCATTGCCTGACCCAAACCAACGGTTGTGGTGGTCTTTCCTTCGCCGGCAGGAGTTGGATTGATTGCGGTGACAAGGATCAGCTTGCCGTCTGGTTTGTCTGCAAGACGGTTTGCAAGCTCATCGGAAAGCTTTGCTTTATAGTGACCATATGGTTCCAGTTCTTCCGGCTGGATGCCGAGCTGAGAAGCAATCTCGGTGATTGGTTTCATTTTGCACTGCTGTGCAATTTCGATGTCTGTAAGCATAGGTGATTCCTCCTTAAAAAATTAAGAACAGAGAATTTGCAGCACAATTTATAGCGGTATGCCCTGAGAAAAGCGGTTTTCGGCAGAGCATAGCGGCGACCGAAAAGATTCGGATGCCAAAGCTGTCAAAAGGTCAGTGCTGCCGCAGGTATGCCGGAAAGGAAACGCAGTTCCACGTCGGCAGCTGTATACATTGGTGAACATAGTATACCATATTTTTTGAAAAGGGAAAAGATGGGGAGGAAACTTTTTGGAGGGGATTTGCCTGTCAGAAAAACTCGTTTGAAGGGGAGGAGATGCTCGGGTTGTGGGGAACAGCCGCTTTGAAAAAAGAAAAATAGCAAAAATTGGTGCGAATGTTTCTTGATTTTCGGTTGAATCGGTGTTGGATTCATAATATAATGGAAAAGGCTTCAAGCAATCAAGTAAAAAGAAAGGCTTTATTAAAGATGATAAAAACAACTTGTTCTGCCATCGGCAGATATATCAAGACGACCGACTGGATGCTGATGCTGTGCTGTATCTCGCTTTCCGGCTTCAGCACCCTTTTGATATACAGTCTTTACTTAAATGGGGAGATCAACCGTATCAATACAGTGCTGGTACAGCCTGCAATGGCGCTGTGCGGCGTAGCGGCGGCGGTGGTGCTGTCGAAAATAGACTATCATATGATGGCAAAAATGTGGAAGTGGCACAGCATTTTCTGTTACAGCCTGTCTTTGCTGGTATTTCCGTTTGGACAGCAGCGTGTAGACTGGGTAGATGATAAGGCATGGCTGCCGATTCCGTTCACAAGCATGAGCTTTCAGCCATCGGAGCTGCTCAAAATCTCGTTTATTATTACCTTTGCCTACCATTTGTCCAAGGTGAAAGAACATATCAATGAGATCAGACAGCTGATACCGCTGTGTCTGCACGGCGCGCTGCCATGTTTGATTATCCATTTGCAGGGTGACGATGGTACGGCGCTTGTCTTTGCGGTGATTTTTGCGAGTATGCTGTTTGCGGCAGGACTTTCGTGGAAATACATCGTGCCGGTGCTGGCGATGATACCACCGGCAGCGATCGCCGCATGGAAGTTTATTCTGGACGACGACAAGAAGAGCAGGATCATCGCCATTATCAATCCGGCGCTGGCAGACGAAGCGGTACGCTGGCAGCAGGAGAGAGGAATTATTGCCATCGGCAACGGAGGCTTGTGGGGAAATGGTATCTTCATGGAAACAGGACAGTTCCGTTATGTGCCGGAGGTTTACAACGATTCCATCTTTGCATACATTGGAGAAACGGTCGGTTTCATCGGCTGTATCGCGGTGCTGGCGGCGCTTGCATTTGTGTGCGTCAAAATTTTGTACAATGCACTGCACGCCAAGGATGATATGGGAAAATATATCTGCGTGGGCGTTTTTGCAATGATCGGTATTCAGATTATCATTAACATCGGCATGAATCTGGGGATGCTGCCGGTCATCGGTGTTACACTGCCGTTTTTGTCAGCAGGCGGCACTTCCACCGGTACGCTGTATCTGGCAATCGGTGTTGTTCTGAGCGTTTATACACACAGCGGCAAGGATATGCTGTTTGGATAAACTGACCTTTTGGATTTCTTTTGTTTAGTCCAATGAAATCCAAAAATGAAAATGGAAAAAGACAAAAAATAAAAGGGATGGGACAGATGGAAAATCAGATTTATGCCGGTGCGGTGATTGCGGCAGGTGGTATGGCAACGCGGATGCAGGGCGTCAATAAACAGCTGCTGGAGCTTGACGGCGTGCCGGTGCTGGCAAGGTCGATCATAGCGATGGGAAAGGTGAGTGCAATCAAAGAAATTGTCGTGACGGCGCGCCGCGAGATGTTTGCAGAAATCGAAAGCTGGAAAGAAAAATTTTCACTGCCGCCGTTTTCTCTTGTACAGGGTGGAGAAAGCCGCCAGCAGTCGGTGCAAAACGGGATTCGGCAATTAAGCGGAAAGGTCGATTATTTTGTCATCCACGATGGCGCAAGACCGTTTGCGGACGAAGCGCTCATCAGCCGCTGTCTGCGAAGCGCGGTCGAGCATGGTGCCGCAACAGCTGCCGTCAAAACAAAGGATACCATCAAAAAAGCAGCGGCGGACGGTTCGATTGAAAACACACCGGACAGAAACTATCTGTATCTGACCCAGACGCCGCAGATCTTTTCGGCTCCGCTGTACCGTTTTGCGGCTCAAAAGGCGCAGGAGGAGGGGCTTGACTTTACTGACGACTGCCAGCTCATCGAGCATATCGGTCATAAGGTGTGGCTTGCACAGGGCGATTACCGCAATATCAAAATTACAATGCCGGAGGATATCGCGGTTGCAAAGGCAATCCAGAGAGAGATGCTCACGCACGAAAACAGTTCATACGAAGATATTTCATCCAAAACCACAAACGAAAAACGGGAGGGAAAACCGATGATAGTTCGCTGCGGACACGGCTATGACGTGCATAAACTGGTAGAGGGCAGAAAGCTGATCCTTGGCGGAGTGGATATTTCCTGGGAAAAGAGTCTGCTGGGACATTCGGACGCGGATGTTTTGACCCATGCAATCATGGACGCGCTGCTTGGTGCGGCAGCAATGGGGGATATTGGACAGCATTTCCCGGATACCGACCCACAGTATGCCGGTGCGGACAGCATCGCGCTTTTGCGCTGTGTGGTACACAAGCTGCAAAAGGCAGGGTATCAGATTTCCAATATCGACAGTACGGTGATTGCCCAAAAACCAAAGCTCAAGGATTATATCCCGAAGATGAGGGAGAGGATTGCCGACGCCTGTGGAATAGAGATGGAACAGGTCAGCGTCAAGGCAACCACCGAGGAAAACCTGGGATTCACCGGCGCAGGAGAAGGAATCAGCGCACACAGCGTCTGTGTTATCACAAAATAAGAACGATAAACGTTTCCTCCGCATAAGATAGGATGGTTGGAAAGACACATCAAAGGAGGGACGACGATGTACAGCATTGCGAATGCAACCGATATTCCGGTAAGCTCGCTGACCTATGCAATCAAAGGACAGAAGCTGCTGGAACGATATGGATATGTTGCCTGGACCGGACGGAATCATGACCGTGTAACAGGCTGTGGATATAAAATAACTGTGCGTGGGGATGCGCAGAAAGCGCGGCAGATTTTGCTTGAAAACGGCATCAAGCTGGCGCAGACTTCTTCTTCACAGAGAAGGGGAGGTCGTCCATGATCTATTTTGACAATGCGGCAACCACATTTCCAAAGCCGCAGTGCGTCGTGCGCGCGGTCGATGACGCGCTGCTGCATTATGGTGCGAATCCGGGCAGAGGCGGGCATGACCTTTCGATGCAAACTGCACAGAAGGTGTTTGAGTGCCGCGAAAAAGCGGCGCAGCTGTTCCGGTGCAGTCCCGAGCAGGTGATCTTTACCAAAAACTGCACCGAGTCCATTAACGCAGCAATCAAGGGGTTGGTTCGCCCCGGAGATCATATGATTATTTCCGATCTTGAACACAACGCGGTTTACCGCGTTGTGGAGTCGCTGCGCCGGCAGGGAATCATTGAGTACGACATTGCGCCGGTGTTTGACAGCGACGAACAGACGGTCTGGTATTTTGAACATCTCATCCGCCCGAATACAAGACTGATTGCCTGCACGCAGGGTTCCAATGTATTTGGATTTCGTGTGCCGGTGGAAAAAATCGGCGTGATGGCGCATCGCCGCGGCGTTTTGATGCTGGTGGATGCGGCGCAGACAGCAGGCGTTGTGGATATCGACCTGAGCCGTCGGGCAATCGACTACCTGTGTATGCCGGGACATAAAGGTTTGTATGGACCTGCCGGAACCGGAATTTTAATCGTGAACTGCGATATTTTGCCAAGACCGTTGTGCGAAGGCGGAACAGGCAGCCTGTCGATGGAAGCGCAGATGCCGGACTTTTTGCCGGACAGACTGGAAAGCGGTACGGTCAATACGTCGGGGATCATCGGTTTGCGCGCAGGGATTGATTTTGTGCTGAAAAATACACCGTCCAGACTCTATCAGCATGAGATGCAGCTGTGCCATTCTTTGTACAGCAGGCTTTGCAGGATGGACGGCGTTAAAATTTATTCGGATGAACCGCAGATTGGAAAAAATCTGCCGTTGATTTCGTTTAATCTCATAGGGATGGATTCGGAGGATACTGCCCAGCTGCTCAATCAGTATCATATCGCGGTGCGCCCGGGCTTTCACTGCGCGGCACTTGCGCACAAAAAGATGCACACCGACCAGAGCGGAACGGTTCGGGTCAGTTTCGGTGCATTCAACCGCCAAAGCGAAGTGGACGATTTTTGTCGGGCAGTGCAGGGTATTTTAAATTCCGAGCGAAAGAAACGAAAAAAAATTTAAAGCGGCGGTTGGATTATATCGGTAAATATGTTAAAATAAAATAAAGTAGTTTTCGTAAAACTTTCAGCGCCGAATCTTTCGGCGCCGAAAGCAAAACGGACAGGCACTCAAAACGAAAAAAAGGATGATGACGATGAGTGAGTGGAACCAAATCATCGGTACGATTAAAACGATTGGAATATGGGATATTCTGGATGTCTTAATTGTTGCAGTGTTGATCTATCAGGTGATTAAACTAATACGGGAAACCCGTGCAATGCAGCTGACAAAAGGTCTGGTGGGACTGCTTTTGTTGTATTTCGTGGCTTACAATCTGAACATGAAAACAATTAAGTTCATTATGCAGAACGTGGTAGCAACCGGTGTATTAGCTCTTGTAATCGTGTTCCAGCCAGAACTGAGGCGTATGCTTGAGCACCTTGCACAGACCAAGCTGAACCGTTTTAATATTTTCCAGTCCTCACCGGAAAAGGACGATGAACTTGCAGGAATATGGAGCGATGCCATCGCTACGATTTCCCACGCCTGCGAGCATCTTTCCCGAACCAAAACGGGTGCGCTGATTGTATTTGAGCGCGACACCAAGTTAGGTGAGATCATCAAAACCGGAACCGTCGTGGATGCCTCACCGAGCGACGAACTGATCGGCAACCTTTTCTTTGTCAATTCACCGCTGCATGACGGCGCGATGATTATTCGTGACGGCAGAATCCATGCTTCTGGATGTTTTTTGCCGTTGAGCCAAAACTACACCATCAGCAAGGAGATGGGTACCCGTCACAGGGCGGCGCTTGGCATGAGTGAAAACTCCGATGCGGTGGTTGTCATTGTCTCGGAGGAAACCGGCACCATTTCCGTTGCACAAAGCGGCGTAATTGAAAGAAACTTTACCGTTCCTCAGCTGGAAAAGCGTCTGCGCCATGAGATACTGCGCAGGGATGACGGTGAGCAGCCGAAGGAAAGCAGCGTAAAGGCGCTGCTGCGCAAGGTCAAGAAATAAGGCGGCAAGCTTCACAGATGTAATTTTAAGCTGTGGAAAGGATGGTCAACACGTGAAAAAACAATCTATTTTTGATAACCGGACCTTCCTGATCGTCGTGTCGCTCGTCATGGCTTTTCTGGCATGGCTGTTTGTTTCAATGGACAGCCACGATACCAAGGGCAAAACGATTGAGGGCGTAACGATTGATATGCAGGATGTTGATGAATCCATCAACAAACTGGGTCTGAGCATGATCTCAACAGAACAGCCAAAGGTATCCGTCAAGGTAGAGGGCGTCATTTATGACATCGGTAATCTGAAGGCTTCGGATATTGTGGTTTATCCAGATATTTCCAAGGTAACAACTGCAGGTGTGCATACGGTAACACTGCGCGGAGAGATCCGTGACGGCAATAAAAACATTACGGTTCAAGAAATTTCCCCTTCGAGTGTTCAAATTAAATTTGACAGTCTGCAAACCAAGACATTGAATATCAAAGCGCAGCTTTCGGGTTACAGTGCGCCGGTGGAGGATTATCTGATCCGCGATGTCAGCGTTACGCCGATCAATGTGGAGATAACCGGTTCTGCCGAGGATATTTCCAGAGTCAGCCAGTGTGTTGTTCAAAAGGACATCAACGAGGAGCTGACCAGTACCTACAATGAAACGCTGCCGCTGAAATTCCTGGATGCAGACGGCAACGAGCTGGATCTGAAGTATATTACAAGCAATGTGACCGAAGCAAGAGTAACCATTCCGATCCTGAAAAAGAAGGTTGTTCCGGTTAGCCTTGATTACCTCAACGTACCGGACGGATTTCCAGTCAACCGTTTGAATTTTAATATTTCAAACGAAAAAATTGAGGTAGCGGGTCCGACCGAGGTTATTGATAAATATAAGGAAATCCCGTTGGGTCAGATTGATATTAAATCGTTGGACATCGGTGAGGTAGAATCTTTCGAGGTAAAATTGCCGACAGGTTTTGTCAACACCCAGAATATTCAGAATGTTCTGGTGCAGTTTGACTCGGAAGGCATGGTCAAGAAAGGCTTCAACGTCGAAAATATTGTGATACAGAATGTACCGCTCAATTACCGCGCACAGGCGACCACCAGCGAAATCAACAATGTGCAGATTGTTGGTCCAAAGGAAATTGTCGATTCCCTGCTTGCAGGCGATATTGTTGCGACGGTGGATCTCAACGAAAGTTCGAGCATCACCTCCGGACAGATTGAACTGCCGGTTAAAATTTCCGTCCCGAAAAAGGGTCTGGTGTGGGCAGTCGGCGATTACAAAGCGATCGTCCTGATTCAGGATGCAGACGGTGAAACACAGGCAGAGCAGACAATGGCGACAGACAGCACAGCCGATTCGGAAGCGGAAAACAAATAAGCATAAGAAAATAAACAAAACAGGAGATTGCAGACTGTCAAAACAGGACAGCATTGTAATCTCCTGTTGTTGTGTATACCCTCAAAAAGCAGAAAACAGAAAGGCGGACGTATATGGCAATTATTGTCTCCCAGATTAAAACAGCGCTGGAAGATTCCTCCGACATAGAAAAGATCATGGAAGCAGCGCGAAAAACAGCGCGGCTTCGTCGGGATGAAATAGAGCGTGCATATCTGATAAAAAGCAGTGTGGACGCAAGAAAACGCGAGAATATTATGCTGGTAAGCTCGGTGGGATTTGAGCTGACGCATCAAGACAAAGAAACGGCAGAGCAGTACAGCAAGCGGGAAGAGGAGATATTGCGCCGCACCCAAAACAGCCGAAGTGCAGCGCAGGTAAAAACTCAGAACGAGCCGCAGGTCGATTTTGAGGAACTCGCAAAACAGGGCGAAGAAAAGCTCCCTCATCCGCCGGTCATCGTTGGATTTGGACCTGCGGGAATGTTTGCAGGTCTTGCCCTTGCAAGAATGGGGTATTGTCCCGTTATTTTGGAGCGCGGCGCAGATGTGGACAGCCGCGTTGATGCGGTGGAGGGATTTTGGAAACAGCGCAGGCTGGATACCAGAACCAACGTCCAGTTTGGCGAAGGCGGCGCAGGAACTTTTTCGGACGGCAAACTCACAACACGCATCAATGATCCGCGGTGTGGCTTTATTCTGGAAGAGATGATTCGCCACGGTGCGCCACAGGAGATCCGTTACCGTCAAAAACCGCACGTCGGCACCGATTTGCTGCGCAATGTGGTCAAGAATATCCGAGGGGAAATTATCCGCTTGGGAGGACAGGTCAAATTCTTGACGCAGGTGGAGGATATCGTTGTTTCGCAGGGAAAAATATCCGCTGTCAAAACAAACGAGGGGGAAATTCCGGCGGAAGTTGTGGTGCTGGCGATTGGACACAGCGCCCGAGATACCTTTGAGATGCTGATGCAAAAACAGATCATGATGGAACCGAAACCGTTTTCGGTCGGCGTGCGCATTGAGCAGCGTCAGAAGGTGATTGACTATGGACTGTACGGAGAGTATGCAGGGCATCCTGCGCTGCCGAAAGGGGAATATCAGCTTTCGTGGCGCAATGAGCAACAGCGCGGCGTATATACCTTCTGTATGTGTCCGGGAGGATTTGTCGTGGCATCTTCGTCGGAGGAGGATACCGTCGTTACCAACGGCATGAGCGAGTATGCGCGCGATGGAGAAAACGCCAATGCAGCGCTGGTGGTTTCGGTGGACGGCAAAGATTTCGGCGGCGGTGTGCTGGACGGAATCCGTTTCCAGAGGGAATTGGAGCACAAGGCATTTGAGCTTGGCGGAAGGGATTACCGCGCACCGGCACAATCGGTCAAGAGCTTTTTGGAAAAAGATACGCCAGACTTATCCAAGGCAGCGACCCAGCCGAGCTTTTCCTGCGGCGTAAAGGAGGCGGAGCTGCGCAGTGCTTTTCCAGAGCAGATCAATCAAATGCTGGAGGAAGGATTGCGCAGATTTAACCGTCGTTTGCCTGGCTTTGCGGATCAGGACGCAATTATGACCGGCATTGAAACGAGGACTTCGTCACCGGTTAGAATCACAAGGAATGCAGATACCCTTCAGGCGCTGGGAGTACAGGGCTTGTATCCTTGCGGAGAAGGTGCAGGATATGCAGGAGGCATCGTCAGTGCGGCAGTAGACGGAGTGCGTGTCGCAGAGCAGATTATGAAGCGGTACTGCCCGAAAGAATGATACCATTTTTGAATCTGAAGAAAAAAACAGGGAGGCGAATTTTCGCTTCCCTGTTTTGCATTTGGAATGATTAGTGGTGACAACTGCATCCATCATGATGTTCATGGTCGCAGTGATTGTGTTCGCAGTCACATTCGTCGTCGCAGCCGCACTCGTCATCACATTCATCGGCATCATCAGCCGTTGGATCGTAGAAAATGCGGTGGTCGCTGTCAGGAATGTTCATTTCCTCGCGCAGGCGTTCCGCCATTTCTTCGGTCATAAAGACGCCGTCCTGTGCCATGATCTGCGCAATCTGTTCGTCGCTGTACGGTGTGTCAGGATGTTCGCCGCGAATGACGGCAGCAAGCTGTTTCTTGATGGCTTCCATGCTTGCCTGCTGCGGATGGTGCTCCCTTGCAAGGAAGAACTTCATCGGATAAACCCCAAACGGAGATTGCAGGTATTTGTTCTTTAAGGTTGCGGAAACAAGCTCCGGCTCCATATCCAGCGCGTCGGCAAGCTCCTGAATCGGCAGCAGCTTCATGTATTTTGGACCGTAGCGGAAAAAGGATTCCTGCAACTTGATCAGCGCTTTGGTGACGTCGAGCAGCATCTTGCTGCGGAAAGCAATTTCTTGCTGTAAAACGGTTGCATCCGCAATTTTTTCTTCCAGATATTCGCGTTCCTCGCGGTGTTCCGCACCCTGAGAACGGCGCAGGAGATTCTGGTATTCCTCGCTGATTTTGATTTGCGGTAAAGAGAAGTCGCTGAGCGCAACGTAAAATTCGTTGACGAACTTGATCATCACTACATCTGGGAGGATATACTGCGAACGTGCGTGACTGGTGTACTGGGAACCAGGCTTTGGATTGAGTCGGCGGATGCGGAACATCGCCTGTTCAATTTCATCGGTACTCTTGTGGAAGTGTTCTGCCATTTTGTGAGCATCAACGCTGCCGGTGAGGTCGATTTCATCCACCAGCAGACGGGCAATTTCGTCGCCTTCATCCAGTTGGAGAAGCAGACATTCCTTTAGACTGGACGCGCCCACACCCAACGGCTCCAGATTGTGGATGACATTCAGCGCTTCTTCAAATTCGGATTCGCAGTAGCCCTGTTCGGATAAGTCCTGCGCCTGCGCGAGCAGGTAGCCGTTTTCATCCAGACAGCCGACCAGATATTCTGCGGCGCTGCGGATGCGGTCGGATAAACCGCGCAGCTCAGCAAGCTGTGTGCGCAGGTGCCCTTCCAGTGTTTCTCCCTGCTGTACGTTGAGCATTGCGTAATCGGTATCTTCGGTTTCAGGGAGTTCGGTTTCCTTGTCGAAATATCCCAAACCTTCCTCAAAGTCGTTGGATTCCAGCCATTCTGCTTTTCTTGCGCGCATATCCTCATCGGTATAGCCGGTTAAATTTTCTTCAATTTCAATAACAGGATTTTCCAGCATCATGTCATTGAGATATTGATTCAATTTCAACGTGTCCATTTTTAAGATTTTAAGCTGTCGAGCGTTAACAGCACCTTTGTTAGCATCCATGTTATCGTTCACCTCTTCGGTAATTTAAGGTATATTGCCTTGTCGTTAAAAAAAGGCTCAAGTAAATGATTTATTGAAATAATTATAGCATACCTTTTCCGTGCCGTGAATCTCCTGCGAACTGTTTCGGGGAATTTCACAAAAACTTTTTTATATTATTGTTGTTTTAGAAAATAGACAAACGGATATTTTTGTGAAACAATGTGCCGTCGAAAAACGCCGGTTAAAAAATGTTAATAGTTAAGACCTATTCTTTGTAAAAAAAATCCGTTATAATAAAACATCAGCGCAATTTTCCTGCGCAAAATATAAAAATGGAATTTTTAACCGATTGCAATTGATGCGGTGCGGTTATTTTTTAGAAAGGGTGTCCTCTATTGATGAAATGCAGTCAGTGCGGAAAAGAATTTACAGCCGATGAATTAACAGAAGAACAGGGTGTCTGCCCTGCGTGCAAAGAAAAAATGAACACGCAGGAAAACACAGAACAAAAGAACAAAAAAAGCAAGACGCCGCTCATTGTGACTGCGGCTGTCGCGGTTGCGGTACTGGCAGGTGCGTTGTTCATGCTGCATAAACCGCAGAGCCAGACGGTAAGCGCAAAAGAGCACAGCAATCCGACCTCGCTTGCGTATATCACCGAGGAATCGGTTGGACTTGTGAAGGACGGTGAAACGCTGGACCTTTACATCAACTCTGCGGCGGACGAAAACAACCGTGAACAGCTTGCGCAGGTTTTCTCCAACTCTGTGCCGTATATCGGTGACAGCACCTACTGTAAGCTCGAAAACGGCGAAACAGTTTACATCCCGCTCAACTGTTTTACCTTGCAGGATATGGAAAGAAACCTGTACGTCAAGACGGCTGACGGAAACGAAAAGATTCTCGATGAGGATGTCAACATCATCTATGCCCACAGCAGCGACGCGGTGTATTACACCAAAACAGTGGACGGAAAACAAAAACAGTTTCGCTATCAAAACGGCGAGGTGACGCCGATAGAAGAGGTATTTGGCGAGGAAAATATCTTTGTACACAGCGTTTCTGACGACAACAGCCTGATGCAGGTCATCCAGCTGGACGAAAATCAGAACATTGCGGCAAGCGGATATTTCTACAATGGAAAGGTGCATCTGCCGGATGAAAAATACACGATGTTCGGCATTGCAAAAACAAAAGCGGAAGCGTTTTTGATGGAGCCTGACAAGGAAACCGGACTGGTAGACCTTTACCGCGTCAAGGATTTTGATACAGAGGAATTGGAGCTGCTTTGCGAAGGGGTAACCGAAGCGGTCATCTATGATGACGGTTCGATGGTGATTTTGGGGGATGCGGACATCGAAGCAAACAGCAGCAACCCAGTCGGCAGTGTTTATCTGTATGACGCACAGACCGGCATAACCCAAAAAATGGCGGACAACGCCGTTGCACTGGTGGAGCCTTCGGTGCGTGAAAGCGGCTGGATGAACGAAAACGGACGCGACATCACGACCAGCGAGCTCAGCAGGGCGTTTGAATGGGAGAAACCGCTTTATCAGGGTCAGGTGCATTACATCGACGCGCAGGGCAATTTCTGTGTTTCTTCGGCAGATGAAAACAGCTTTGTGATTGGTGAAGATTTTTATGAGGTTGACAACTTTATTTTCAACAACGATATCTATTTCCTGACCAATGCAAATGACTGTATCTACTGGAGCCGCGGCGACGAATTGTTCCGCTATCATCTGGGCAGCATGGAAAAACCGGAGGTCATTCCGCTTGAAGAAGCGATGCAGGACAAGGAAATGAGTGCGCAGATCGGTTATCTGACCATCGGAAACGGCAATATCATCGAGGAAAGCGGCGAAAAACTGGTGCTGAAAAACTTTGAAAATGAAACAAGCACCACGATTTTGAGCAACGTTGGACAGCTGAATTTAGCGGGACTTGACAACGATGGCAAGAATATTTATTTCATCTCCGAGGATGCAAGCCTGTATATAAAATCGGTAGAAAACAAGAGCAATCCAAAGCTGATTGCCGAAAATGTCGTCAATGCACAGGCAACAAGCGACGGACTGTACTACATGGTAAGCGTTGAAAAACAGACGGGGGATACCGCAATCACTGTCGGCGAATCGGGTCAGACAGACACACAAGA
>CAMNVW010000019.1 GCA_946563605.1 uncultured Clostridia bacterium
CCCCCCCCCCCCCCCCCCCCCCCCCCACCCCCCCCCCCCACCCCCCCCCCCCCCCTGCCCGCTGGGGAGGGTTTTTACTTTTATTGCGCTTCATTGAGAATCACCATATGCACATGATCTTCCCACACACCGTTAATGCGCAGATATTTTGGGGAAACGCCCTCGTTCACAAAGCCGCATTTTGCCGCAACACCCAGCGACGCCTTATTCCTCGGCATGATATTCGCTTCAATGCGGTGCAGTCCCAATTCTTCAAAGCCGATGCGAACACATTCATTGACCGCTTCACTCATCAATCCCTGACGAAGATGATCCTTATCCAGCTTATAGCCCATAAAACAGGATTCAAAGCTGCCCCACACAATATTGTTGAGTGCAACCATGCCGATGATTTCCTCCGGCTTTTCCTTGAGGCACAGATAAAACCGAAAACCTGCTGCTCTGTCGGCGTTTTCTTGATCCATTTGCAGGACACGCCGCTGATATTCTTCCGTAAAAAATGTATCGTCCCTTTTTGGGTCAATCGCTTCAAAAAACGCCTTGTTGCGGCGATAATAGTCTGCTACTGCCGCCGCCAAAGAAGGCTCTGCCAAAACGAGCAGCAGACGTTTGGTCGGATAAAATTGCTTCATACCGCTTAAACCTCACGCTTTTTCTGTCGTTTTAAGTAACTTGCCGCCTGCGGTGTTTTCAGATAGATGTCGTACTGCTCATACAGCCAGTTTTCCAGCTTACTCATGCTCTCCTGCTCCATCTCAAACTCCGTCTCAGACACCAACTCACTGTGTTCCAGATTCATTTCTCCGTACCACACCTGCACCAGCAGCTTTTCCCCAGGGGTCATCTTGTAGTTCATCCCATTCCTGCTGCCGGTCAGCTTATTTTTACTGGTAAAATAGCTAATCGTCGGAACATAAAAATCCTTGACTGAATAATCCATCCCGTTCTCCATTCCGAAGCGTCGGCAACCGCTTTAAAACGCTCCTTTATTTTGTCATGCGCTTTTGCACTATCTTCCTCCAAATAGTCTTGCAAGCGGGCTGACCGCCTTGCCCAGGTTTTCCACTGCGGTATTCAGCGAATCAATGTCCACCTTTTCCAAAACCTCCACAGCTTTTTTGATCTGCTCCACACATTCCTGCAACGCGACTTCCCCCTCTTTAGTCAGGTTGTTAAAGTTGTCCATCACCTCTTTGGGATTGCCTGCTTTCACCTGCTCGACCACCTGCTGTGTATCCGCCAGCGTCTGCTGTGCCTGCGCTGTGAGTGTCTTTGCATCGGACAAAATACCAAGCGCGCGCGGCACAATCATCACCGCCGCGACCACGACCACCACAAGGACGCCTGCCACACAGCCTGCTGTTATCTTCATCAGCTTTTGCATCTGCTGATTATGTTCTTCTTGTCGTTTGGTAAAGGCGATAAATTCCTTCGCTTCAGCGCTGCCGTTTTCAACTGCTTCTTCCATGTCTTTAATTTCTGCCAATTTTCCCATAACCTTCACTCCTTTTTTCCTCAGCATTGATTTTTACAACAACAGAATACCACATTTACCTAGAAAAGAGCATCAAAATTTTGTAAACACTTGAGCAGAATTTTTCAGCTGAAATATTGCAAAAATCATTTATTTCCCCAACACAATCCGGTAGGAATGGTCGTACTGCTCTGCCCAGTAAAATTCCTGTGACCGCTCTTTCAAATTATACAGAATCGTCCACTGGGTAATCTCATAATCGTCCCCCATGCTGCCCTGCGACACTGCCTGCATACTCTCGCACAGCTGCGCTGTATCCATTTTCCCATCAGCTGCCTGTTTGCGATCAGAGAGGATGTCAAAGCGTTGGTGCGACTGCTCGCTGCCGATTCCGCGTTTTGGCTCTGCCAGATAATGGTTCGTCAAAATATCCGTTTCGGTTACAATCATCTCGTTGTCGATGTACTCCACCGCGACCGATCTTCCGCTTGCATCCGCAATGATATAGTGGTGCGCTTTGCCGATGGCTGAATTCATATCGTACTGTTTGAGCAGCTCCAACGCTTCGTCTACCGTCGCCGCATGGTCTAAAATCAGCCGCACTGCCGCCGTGGTTGTCAGATCTGGTTTTTCCGTATTTTGATGCGTCGTTTCATCATCACCTGCCATCAAGTCAGCAATGCAGAGTCCCTTTTCGTTCATGCCGTCCAGCGGCACATAAATGGACGCAATCGCCATGTACTGGTTCGCAAAACCTTCCGGCTTCCAATTCTCCTCAAAGCCAAGGAAATCCAAACAACAGGTCGAAACCGACTCATACCCGTTTTCCGGCTTTGTGCGGACAATCATTGCATTGCATTTTTCCCAGTCATAGTTTCTGCCCATCAGTCTGCCGCCGGCTGTATCTTCCACGCACAGCGCACTGCATCCATACTCTGCTGTGTGGATGTCCGATTCCTCTGGCGTATAAAATCCATGGGACAAAAAAGAAATAATATAGTTTGCCATCTCGCTGTCCGATGATGCACCGCCCTGCGCAAGATATGTTTCAAATCCATAATCGCCCTCGTAGGTCATTTGATACAGTCCGTCCTCGAGTTTTTCCACACTTGCCGCCGCTTTGATATTCTGCCCGAACATCATCCAAACGCCGGCTGCTACAAACACCAACACCGCTGCCAAAATAATAAGCATCACTTTGATTCCTTTTTTCATTTTCCCGACCTCCTCTGCCACGAAATGGTTTGATACCTTCAACTTCATTATAGATGATTCGCACAGTATTCGCAACGCTTTGCTCCACCATAACAAAAGTTTTGTCAACTTTTTCAAAAGTTGCGGGTTTTTAGGGCAGAGCCCTAAATCGCTCGTCGCAACGAGCGAAATGCTCAAAATAAATAAACAAATAAAAACGATAGCGGCAGAATGCTGTTTCGATACTGACGCACGGGAGTGCGCCGCTTTAGCGGCTTATATTTTCTGTTTCTTTTGATACCTTCCTCCGAAGGAGAACAAGGTAAAACCAGATAAAATAGCTGCCTGCATCCGCAGGCAGGGTACTGCCGTACCACAGCATCGAAACTGCTTTTGTGCCCCGAACGATTTTTTGTTTTTATATTATTTTTATTTTTGGGGGATATTTCGCACTCTGCGGAGTGCGCCCAAGGCTTCGCCTCTGGACACCACCACCTTTTGAAAAAGGTGGACGAAAACTTTTGTTTTGCTCTAACGAGCGAAACCGGAGGCTGAACGACCTACGCGAGAACGAGGGGTGCGACTTGCACTTAACCGACAACGCGAAACTGTCTCCGTCTTCAAGCCGGTTTTGAAAAAGGCTGGCGAAAACTTTATTTTTTTATAATACGGAATGCAAAAAGCGGATGAATCATCATCCGCTTTTTCGTTCTTCTTATCAATTACCAATCACAGCCGTTTGCAAGCAGTTCTGCGATTTTTTCAAGCGCCTGCTGTTCCAAAACACCATAGCGGTCAAAGCTATAACTATCGAGGTCAATAACGCCGATGACCTCATCGTTTAAAAAGATTGGCACAACAATTTCCGAGTTAGAGCCGCCGTCGCAGGCAATATGTCCGGAAAATTTGTGGACATCCGGCACAATCTGCGTCTGTCGTTCTGAGACGGTCGTGCCGCAAACACCGCTGCCGACCTTAATGCGTCTGCACGCCGGTTTTCCCTGAAATGGCGCCAGCACCAATTCGCCGTCCTTCATCAGATAGAATCCTGCCCAGCTGACATCTTCCCACGCCTCAAAGATTGCGGCAGCGGCGTTTGCCAGATTGGTCACATAGTTTCTTTCATCTGCAATCAAGGCTCTTACACGCATCACTGCCCAACGGCAGTTTTCCTCACGGGAACGGGTGACTTCTTTGGAAGCAGTCTGATTTTCCATTCTTTTCCTCCTGTCTTATAATGAAAGTTTTGTCAACTTTTGAAAAAATTTTCGCCAGCCTTTTTCAAAAGGCTGCGGGTTTTTAGGGCAGAGCCCTAAATCGCTCGTCGCAACGAGCGATTTAGCTTCAAAAACAAATATAAAAATCTATTTATGTTTTGCTTTTGCAAAACCGCACTTCCGTGCGGCAGCCACAGAACTGCTTCCTGCCCCGCACCTTTTTGATTTTTTATTTGATTGTTGGGACGTTGTCCCAAACCCTACCAAAGGCTCTGCCTTTGGTATCTGTGAGCTTTTTAAAAAAAGCTCAAGCAAAAACTTTTTTTATTTCTTATAAAAAAGACTCGGAATCTTCCGAGCCTTTTTCTTTTCAACCAATTATTTGCAGAGCTTACAAACTTCCTCAACAATGTTTGCTGCACGAAGTCCAAACTCGGTAATCAGATCGCCGCCAGGGCCGGAATGTCCGAACTGATCCTGTACGCCCATCTTAACGACCTTGCACATCTGACCGCCGCCGCATACCGCTGCACAGACTGCATCGCCCAGACCGCCGATAACGGAATGTTCCTCAATGGTAACGATCTTACCGGTCTCTGCCGCTGCCTTGCAAATCAATTCCTCATCCAAAGGTTTGATGGTGTGGATATTGATGATGCGCGCGTCAATTCCTTTTTCTTCCAGCAGTTTGCCTGCTTCGATTGCTTCTGCTACCATCAGACCGGTTGCTACTACTGTAACATCCTTACCTTCTCTGAGGGTGATGCCTTTGCCAAGCTCAAACTTGTAGGTAGAAGCATCGTTGAATACCGGAGCTGCCATTCTGCCAAATCGCAGGTAAACAGGTCCGACATACTCAACCGCCGCACGGACAGCCGCTCTTGCCTCTACATCATCCGCAGGGTTGATGACAACCATGCCAGGGATGGTTCTCATCAGCGCAATATCTTCGCAGCACTGATGGGTTGCGCCGTCCTCACCAACGGAAATACCTGCGTGAGTTGCGCCGATTTTCACATTCAGATGCGGATAGCCGATTGAGTTTCTGACCTGCTCAAATGCTCTGCCCGCCGCGAACATTGCAAAGGAGCTTGCAAACGGGATCATACCTGCTGCTGCAAGACCTGCCGCCACACCCATCATATTTCCTTCTGCGATACCGCAGTCAACAAATCTTTCCGGACAAGCTTTTTTGAAGGTTGCTGTTTTGGTAGCGCCCGCAAGGTCAGCGTCGAGCACGACCAGATTTGGATATTCAGACGCAAGTTCCGCCAGAGTAGCGCCGTAGCTATCGCGGGTTGCAACTTTTTTTACATCTGCCATTGTTTCGATACCTTTCCTTTCCGTTTCCGATTAGTCCTCGAGAGCGCTCAGCTGCTCATGAAGCTCTTTCATTGCGATTTCATACTGCTCATCATTTGGAGCGGTTCCATGCCAGGACGCTTTGTTTTCCATGAAGGAAACGCCTTTGCCTTTGACTGTCTTTGCAATGATTGCAGTCGGCTTGCCTTTCACGGTGCGTGCTTCCTGATATGCCGCTTCGATCTGGTCAAAATCATGACCGTCAATATTGATGACATGGAAACCGAAAGCTTTAAATTTCTCGTCAATCGGATATGGGGACATAACCTCGTCAATGCTGCCATCGATCTGAAGACCGTTGTTGTCTACCAAAATGCACAGGTTGTCCAGGTCATAGTGTGCCGCGAACATCGAAGCTTCCCATACCTGACCTTCCTGAATTTCGCCGTCGCCCAAAACAGCATATACGCGGTAATCGGCGCCGGTGAGTTTTGCAGCCTTTGCCATACCGCACGCAGCGGAGATGCCCTGTCCCAAAGAACCGGAGGACATATCCACGCCAGGAATTTTTTTCATATCAGGATGTCCCTGCAAACGGGAACCGATTTTACGCAGTGTTTTCAGTTCCTCCACAGGGAAAAATCCTCTGTGCGCCAAAGTTGCATACAGTGCTGGCGCGATGTGACCTTTGGAAAGTACAAATCTGTCACGGTCTGCCTTTGCAGGATTCTGTGGGTCTACGTTCATTTCCTTAAAGTACAGATAGGTCAAAACATCCGCCGCGGAAAGAGATCCGCCCGGGTGACCGGATTTTGCACAATGGGTCGCTTCGATAACACCCATGCGCACCTTGCACGCTGTGATAGACAGCTCTTTTTTAGAGTTGCTGTTCATGTTATGGAATCATTCCTTTCAGTTGCTCTATCATTTTTACACAATCTTAAGGATTGTATATTTGTTCCAAGTGGTTAATAAAATCTGCCACAGCTCCATTTTCGCACGAATCGACAATAAAATCAACCTTTTTTCGAAGATTCTCATCCCCATTTTTGGGAATTGCCGAAAAATCTGCTTCCAGCAGCATTGATTCGTCGTTTTCGCGGTCTCCGATTGCTGCAGTTTTCTTCATATGCAAGGCATCGCGAATCATGTTCATGCCTTTTCCTTTGTTTGCTTCGTCCGATACTAGTTCTAAGTAAAAACGGTCCGACTGCACCGGATAAAATCCCTTTGGATTCTGCTGCTCAATAAACGCGCGCACCGTCGGGATCTGCTCCGGTGAAATCATCAGCACGACCTTGTGCCAGCTCTGCGGACCTTCCTGCGGAGAATACATCCGGCAGCAGCCTTGTTTTTCATACATTTCTTTGCGCTGCCAAAGCCCCTCAATGGATTCATCTCCCCATCGGATCACCCAATAACTTTCGGGCTCCACGAGCATCGCGCCGATCTGCGGAAATCGTTCCAGCAGCAAATAGACAAAGTCTTTCACCCCATCGGGCAGACGAACCTCATACAGCACCCCTTCGTCAGGTGAATAAAGATAACTGCCGTTGATGGTGATCATCGGCGCGT
Organism: uncultured Clostridia bacterium; assembly: GCA_946563605.1. Classification (GTDB taxonomy): domain Bacteria; phylum Bacillota; class Clostridia; order Oscillospirales; family Ruminococcaceae; genus Negativibacillus. The sequence goes on from CAMNVW010000019.1 coordinate 6,763, forward strand.
TGATGGGAACCTGTTCCAGCACCTCTCGCAGAGCGCATTTCGGTCGTCCTGTGCAGAGGGTGAATTTTCCGCCAAGCGATATAAACCGTTTGATCGCCTCGATATTTTTCTTTGGCACATCCATCAGCTCCGTCAGCGTACCGTCAATATCGGACACCAGCAGCAGGTCTTTAAAAATCTGCTGATCCTGCATCGTACTCCCCCCTTCCCAATTTTTATCCTTGTCTTTTGTTTCCAGATTGCTGCACAAAATTTTTTGTCTCTTTCCGAGTTTTGACATTCCGTCAAAACTCGCGGAAGAAATATAAACCTGCAAGGTTTATATTTCTTCTTCTCTGGGATTCAGCGTTTTTAAGAAAGCGGTAAAATACGGCGGCAGCTGTGATTCAAAATAAAGCCGCTCGCCAGTGATGGGATGCTCAAATCCCAGCGCCCTTGCGTGCAGGCATTGACCTTCCAGACGCTTGATTGGCTTTTTAGGACCGTACAGTTCATCCCCTGCTACTGGACATCCCAAGTAAGCCAAATGCACGCGAATCTGGTGGGTGCGTCCCGTTTCCAATCGGCAGCGCAGATGGGTAAAGCCATCGTAGCGGCGAAGCACCTGATAATGGGTGATCGCTTCCTTTGCACCCACAAGGCTGCCGTCCGGCTGACGGCAATCCGAACGCACCGCCATCTTTTTGCGGTCTTTCAGACTGCGTCCAATCGGCAGATCAATGGTTCCTTCGTCCTGCTTGAGATTTCCGTAAACCACCGTCTCATAAAATCTGTCCAGCGAATGTGCCTGTATCTGTACACTCAGTCCGCGATAGCTTTCGTCATCCTTTGCACACAGCAAAAGACCGCTTGTATCCTTGTCAATACGGTGTACAATCCCCTGACGCTCGATACCGTTGCATTTGCTGAGTTTGCCATCACAATGGTACAGCAGCGCATTGACCAGCGTTCCATCCGCATTGCCGGCTCCGGGATGCACGACCATATGCTTTGGCTTGTTGACCACCAGCAGGTGTTCGTCTTCGTAAACAATTTCCAGCGGAATGCTCTGCGGCTGCGGCTCTTTGGGCGGATTGAGGAGATTCTCCCAGTCGATTTCCCCGTCCGCATCTTCCATCTCTGCCATTTCCGGCGGCAGCGTCACGGTCACTGTCATACCCTCTTTGAGCTTATCGTTTTTCCCCGCTATCTTTTCACCGATTTTCACATAACCCTGCGCGATCCACTTCTGCGCCTGGCTGCGGCTCATTCCCGATAGATTGGTCTGTAAAAACTTATCGATCCGCTCGCCATTTTGTTCCTGCTCCACCGGCAGACACAGCAGATTACTCATGCCGTTTGACCTCCTGACGAATCCCAAAACGCTGATTTTCTTTTCTCTCAAAGAACAAAAAATAAATGATAAACAAAGCGGTACCACAGGTGATGCAAATATCCGCCACATTAAAAACGGGGAAATGAATCAGACGAAAGTCAAACATATCGACGACATAGCCGCCTTCGCGGAAGATGCGGTCGATCAGATTGCCTGCGCCGCCCGACAAGATGAGGCTCCAGCTTGCCACCATCATCGGCGAACGCATTTTTTTAGAAACGATCAGCGCAAAAATCAGAATCAGAAAAAACGCCGTAACGCTCACCAGCAAAAAACGATGATTCTGCATGGTACTGAAGGCGGCGCCAAAGTTCTGCACATAGGTCAGGTGAAAAACATTCTGAATCAGCGGAATGGTATCCACCTCACGCAGCACATTTTCCGCCCAGAATTTGACCAGCTGATCCAATACAACGAGCAGCGCCGCTACACCCAGCCAAATATAGTTTAACATAAACGTTCCTCCTTGCGCCCATAATCGGGCAGTCGGTCATCTTTTTTGATGACGCAAAAAGCGGTGCAGGAAAATTTCCTGCACCGCAGTATCAACCTTAGCCGATAATCGCCGCACAGCGTGCGCAGAGGGTAGGATGTTTTTCGTCCTTGCCAACGGTATCGCTGTAAGTCCAGCAGCGTTCACATTTTTCGCCCTGTGCCTTGGAAACGGTTACCTGCAAGCCTTCTACCTCTCCTTCGGTATGCTCAACGGCTCCCTGCTCCAGAACGACCTTGCTGACGATAAAGACAGACTCCAGAATTTCTTCGTTTGCCTTCAGGAAATCGTACAGCTCGCCGTCTGCTTTCATGGTCAGCATTGCTTCCAGAGATTTACCGATTACTTTCTTGTTTCTCGCATTCTCCAGCGCTTTGTTGACATCGTCGCGGACTGCGCGGATGCGCTCCCATTTTTCCATAAATTCCGCAGTTTCATCGTTCTTGCCGCCCTTTGGCATCTCGTTGAGAACACAAGCCTCTGGATTATGATCCTTGGATTTTGGCAGGTTTGCCCAAATCTCCTCGCAGGTGAAAGCAAGGATCGGCGCAAATAGCAATGTCATATCTCTCAGGATGCGGTAGATTGCAGTCTGTGCTGCACGTCTGGAAACAGAATCCGGTTTCTCGATATAGAGTCTGTCCTTGATGATATCCAGATAGAAGGAGGACAGGTCGATGGTGCAGAAGTTGCGGATTGCATAGTATACCATGTGGAACTCAAACTCATCGTATGCTTCACGGCATTTCTTTGCAATCTCATCCATACGAGCCAGTGCCCAGCGGTCCAGTTCATGCAGCTGGTCGTCTGCAACAGAATCTGTATCTGGATTAAAGTCATACAGGTTGCCCAGGATATAACGCGCGGTATTTCTGATCTTTCTGTAAATCTCAGAAAGCTGTTTGAGGATATCGTTGGACAAGCTGATGTCAGAATGGTAGTCGGACGAAGCTACCCACAGACGCAGGATATCTGCACCGAATTTATCGGTGATTTCAGACGGAGCAATACCGTTGCCGGCGGATTTGTGCATTACTTTACCGTTAGCGTCTACAACCCAGCCGTGGGTGGAGACTGCTTTATAAGGTGCAACACCTTTCCATGCAACGGAGGTCAGCAGCGAAGACTGGAACCAGCCTCTGTACTGGTCAGCGCCTTCGAGATACAAGTCTGCCGGCCATTTCAGGTATGGTCTTTCCATCAGCACTGCGGCATGGCTGGAACCGGAATCGAACCATACGTCCATGATGTCGGTTTCTTTTCTGAATTTCTCACAGCCGCACTTCTTACATTTTGTGCCTGCCGGAAGGATTTCGCTTGCTTCATGGGTCCACCATGCGTCGGAGCCTTCCTTGCGGAACAAATCGGAAACAGCTTTGACAGAGTCATTGTCAATGTGGAACTCGCCGCATTCTTCGCAGTAGAAGATCGGAATTGGAACGCCCCATACTCTTTGACGGGAAATACACCAGTCGGAACGGTCGGTAACCATGTTCTTGATGCGGGTCTCGCCCCATCCAGGATACCATTTGATCTTCTCGATTTCTTTGACTGCTTCCTCTTTAAAGTCATCGACCGAGCAGAACCACTGTTTTGTTGCGCGGTAGATGATTGGTTTTTTACATCTCCAGCAGTGCGGATACTGATGGACGATTTTTTCAACCGCAAACAGATTGCCGGTTTCTTCCAGCTTCTTTGCGATTGCTTTGTTTGCGTCATCGGTGGTAAGACCTGCAAATTCGCCTGCTTCTTCGGTCAGCTTGCCAACGCTGTCAACCGGAACAACGATCGGAATTTCCGGATAGTGGTTGACGCAGACCTCAAAGTCCTCAACGCCGTGTCCAGGAGCGGTGTGTACACAGCCTGTACCGGATTCCAAAGTAACGTGATCTCCGACGATAACCAGAGAATCGCGGTCAAGGAACGGATGCTGGCAAACGATGTATTCCAGATCTTTGCCGGTGATGGAGCCGACTAGCTCGTAATCTTCGATTTTTGCAGCCTTCATCGCAGCAGGCGCAAGCTCTTTTGCCATGATGTAGTATTCGCCGTTTGCCTTTACTGCGCAGTATTCATAATCAGGACCAAGACAGATTGCCATATTGCCTGGCAGTGTCCATGTTGTGGTTGTCCAAATGACAAAGTATGTTTTTGCAAGGTCAATGCCCAGCGAAGCCAGTTTGCCCTTGTCATCTTTTACTGCAAATTTTACATAGATGGAGAAGCAGGAATCTTCTTCGTACTCGATCTCAGCCTCTGCCAGAGCAGTATTGCAGTCAGGGCACCAGTAAACCGGTTTCAGACCCTTATAAATATAACCTTTTTGTGCCATATTGCCGAAGATTTCAACCTGCTTTGCTTCAAACTCCGGTCTGAGGGTCATGTATGGATCTTCCCACTCAGCCAAAACGCCCAGACGTTTAAACTGATTTCTCTGGGTATCCAGATAGTGCAGAGCAAACTCTTTGCAGATTTTTCTGAGCTCTACCGGACTGATGTCGCTGGAAACGCCTGCTTTTTTTCTTGCCTTCAGCTCGATTGGCAGACCGTGTGTATCCCAGCCAGGAACATACGGAGCCTGATATCCACTCATATTTTTCTGGCGGATGATGAAATCCTTGAGCACCTTATTCAGTGCGGTGCCAAGGTGGATGTCGCCGTTTGCATACGGAGGACCGTCATGCAGTATATAAAGCGGCTTGCCCTCATTATTATCAATCATCTTGTGATATAACTGTTTTTCCTGCCATTCTTCCACCCACGCAGGTTCGCGCTGCGGCAGCGCGCCTCTCATGTTAAATTCAGTTACCGGAAGATTCAGGGTGCTGTTGTAATCCTGAGCCATGGTACTTAACTCTCCTCTTATTTTTTATAATTTTAATTAGAATATACGCTTATCGGTGTTTCTTTCTTGAAAACAATCCGTTTTTGGAAACGCTGTCCCTTTCCACATCAAAGCCTTCTCCAAATTTCAGTGGACCGAACTTCGATTCTGACGAAGCGGTTCCTCCAAATGGAGAATAACCCTGCAGCTGCTGATGTGCCGGTGCATTCGTCTGGGTAACCGCTGCAAACGGTTCAATTTCCTGTGTCTCATCCTTCATCGCAGAAGTAAAGTCGATCATCGCATTATTTGTAAAGCTGTCCCGTTCCGGCAGTTCTTCCTGTTTGGTCGCTTCCGGTATCGGTTCCTGCTTCGGCGGTGCTTCTTCTCTTACTGCTTCCTGACGCAGGCTCTCTCTCTGCGGCACAGGCTCCCTCGGTTCATCCTCGTCATATTCCGGCAGTGCGTTGATCATTTCCAGGTGCTGCCTGTACAAAGTAAGCAGTCTGTTTTTAAACTTTGTAACTTCCTTTTGCATTTTAATCAAAGCCATCTGCTCTTTTTCGATGCTCTTCTGGGCATTTTCCAAAATCTGGGTTGCCTTTTCCCTTGCATCACGGACAATATAATCTGCTTTCGCCTTGGATTCGCGAATCACGCTGTCACCCAGCTTCTGCGCACCGATCAAAGCGCTTCTCAAGCTGTCCTCATCCTCGCGGTACTGTTCTACTTTATCTGCCAGCACCTCGATTTTGCTTTCGAGTTCTTCCTTTTCTACCAGCACCTTTGCGTATTCTGCCGCAACCTGCTGCAAAAAAGTTTCCACCTCTTCCTGTTTATAACCGCCTACCTGTTTGTCAAAACGTCTGGAGGCAATAGTTTCTGGAGTCAACATTTAAGATACCTCCCTTGCCTATCTTTTATTGTATCGGAGTGTTTCACACTCTCGCATTGTTCTATATGTATTTCCCCACCGTAAGATGGAGTCGTCCTTTTTTGCTGCGGGAACCAATCTGTGTCACCGCAAAACGCCCGTAGCCGCGGATGGAAAGGATGTCGCCCTGTGCGACCTCTTTGGAGATTTTTGTCTCCTCAAAAAAATTGAGGTTGACAAGTCTGCCTTCGATGAGCGCAGCGCTTTTTTCGCGGCTGAGATTTGTGCTTAACGCAACAACGCAGTCAAGCCGCATGGAGCTGACTGTGCCTGTCTGATATTCCAGTCGGTATGCCGGTGGAAGCTCGGTAAATCCCAGCTGCTTTTTGATTCCTACACGTCCAATTCTGTCCAAATCAGAGAGAATGACTTTGGCTGCCGTTTCGGTGCAGAAAATCACTGCAAAATCGTCAGCGGTCAAAATTTCCCCAATCAATTCTCTTTTCAGATTAAGTCCCATCAAAGACCCTAGTATATCCCGATGTGTCAGTCCGTCACGTTCTCTGTATGACAGCGTGACCGACTGAATCGGGAACTGTTCCTCCCAAACGGAGCGTTCCATTCCATCGGTGAACGCAAGATAATCTGGAAACAACCCAAGCATCTTCCGTCCGGTCGTAAGTTCCGGCATTTCC